>CAZYWY010000293.1:0-3239 GCA_964651605.1 uncultured Pirellulales bacterium
GAAGGCGTTGATAGTTTCGGCGATGCCCTGCAGACCAAATATATTCATCAGGGCAGCATCGGCTCGCGAGACGATTTCTATGGCCATCGAATAGACAAGGTTGGGAAAGTTCAATCCGCCAAAACGATGCGGCAGTGTAAAGCCCATTACCTCAGCCTGGCCGAGTTTTTCGATGTCTTCGGCGATTCCCTTAGCCCGTGTTACCGAGCCGTCTTCGTTGAGAACATTACCCTGGCGGTCAGCATCTTCCGCCCGCGGGGCAATGAAATCTCCGCTCAACTGGCCGAGCGAATCCAGCACCAGAGCGTAATTTTTCAGTGCTTCCTCGGCATCAGCAGGTGCGCTGTCAAATTCGCCTGCGAATCTGAATCCCTCTTCGCACATCTGTGCAGATTTTCGCAGGTCAATGTGCTTGAATAAAAATTGTATATCACTGTTGTCCCTGTAAAAATTTGACATATTTCCTTCTGTTATCCTTTTGTCAGGAATTACTCTTTTATCGCCTTTTCTCGGATTGTTTTAATGAGCATAGGCACAACGATATTCAAATCGCCTACTATTTTATAATGGGCGATATTGAAAATCGGGGCGTTCGGGTCATTGTTGATGGCAACAATTTTCTGACTTTGGGACATACCGGCCTGGTGCTGGATTTGCCCGCTGATTCCCACGGCGATATACAAGCTCGGCCTGACGGTAGTGCCGGTCTGGCCAACCTGGTGGTCGTGGTCAATAAAACCCAAATCGACCGCTGCCCTGGTTGCTGCCGGGGCAGCACCAAGACAATTGGCCAGGTCCCAAATCAATTTGAAATTGTCCCTGCTGCCTACGCCAGCGCCGCCTGCGACAATGATTCTTGCGGCTTTGAGGTTCACTTTCTTGGGGCGTTTATGCTCAGCTAAAATCTCCAGAGGCAAATCCGATTTTGCAAGCAGCACCTTCTGACGTACAATTTTGCCTTTGCGTTTTTCATCCGGCTGGGGCATCTGCATCACGCCTTCTCGCACGGTCGCCATTTGCGGCCAGCGGTCGGTATTGATAATCGTAGCGATAATATTACCGCCGAAAGCCGGTCGAATCTGAAATAAAAGGTTCTTGTGCAGCTTTTTGGTTTTTGTATCTTCGTGGTCGCCGATTTGCAAATCCGTGCAGTCAGCAGTAAGACCCGCTCTGGTTGCACTGGCTATTCGCGGAGCCAAATCACGCCCTGCAAAGGTAGCTCCATAAAGCACAATCTGCGGCTTGTGCTTATGGATTAAATCGTATATTACCTTTGCATAGCTGTTTGTCTGGTAGGCAGCGAGCATCTGATGTTCTGCCAGATATACCTTATCGGCACCGCAGTGTATCAGCTTGAACCCCAACTCTTCGACATGCTCGCCCAACAGAACTGCGGCTAATTCGACACCCAGGACATCAGCCAGATGCCTGGCCTTGCTAAGCAGTTCTATCGGTGTATCTTCTAAGTGCCCATTATGCTGTTCAGCAAAAACCCAAACTTCTCCTTCTCTATTAACATCAATCATACAAACTGTCTATATTCTCAAAAATAGTGAAGAATCAATGGATGTCAATATCTGCCTCTGTCGCCGCCGCGTCCTTCGCGACCACCACCGCCGCGTCTATCACGGTCGCGACCGCCGCCGCCTCTGCCGCCGCCAGATGACCTGGGACTATCTGTTTTTGGGCGGGCTTCATTGACCTTGACGGCTCGGCCTTTAATTTCCTGGCCATTTACGCCTGCTATGGCAGCCTCAGCCTCGCTCTTATTGGCCATTTCCACAAATCCGAATCCTCTGGATTCTCCGGAGAACCTGTCTTTAATAATGTTGATTGAAGCAACATCGCCGAATGCCCCGAATGCCTGCCGCAAATCATCCTCTGTAACATCGCCGGGCAAATTTCCAACATAAATATTCATTTCGTTTTCCTTTCTGGCCAACAAGTAGTTAGGCACATAATTAAGAGGCTGTCCGTTTAACTTTCTATACGGTTTTTGTTTTCTTTTTATCGGGAAGCAATCCTCAAGCCGGACAGCAACCTACACGAGGGTTACTTTCCCAATTCTAATCCTGTATTGTCTGTTTTTTTTTGATATTTGCAAGTGCCAATTTTAAATATTTTGTAATAATAAAACAGCCGATGCTTTGCTTGACAGTATAAAGAATATGCGTTAGGGTTGAATTGTTGAGATTTTGAACAAAAAATCTCAGCCAAAAACTGCTTTCGATTAGGTGGTATTTACATTAGTGCATAGGACAAGCGATGACAACAGATGATATCCGGCAATATTTGTTCGCGCTGGCGATTTTTCTTCCCAGCCTGAGTGTCCATGAATTCGCTCACGCCTGGGCGGCTTACAAATTCGGCGATATGACGGCAAAAAATATGGGCAGGCTCACTCTTAACCCTATCGCTCATATAAGTCCGCTGGGAACGATTCTTATGCCGATTCTCATCGGTTTCGGTTGGGCAAAACCGGTACCGGTCGATTTCTCAATACTTAATAAAATGCAGGTCTTTTTGGTAGCAGCAGCCGGGCCGCTCTCGAATATTCTGACAGCTCTTGTTCTTACAGTGTGTTTTCATATCCTGCCGATTAGTAAAATGCCGACTGTCAGTGCGTTTATTCTTTCTGCAATCTTTATTAACTTTATACTGGCTACCTTTAACCTGCTCCCCATCCCGCCGCTCGACGGCTCAAGAATGGTTTATGCCTGGCTGAAATCGCAATACGCCATCAACATCTATAATGCAATCTCAAGATTCGGCCTGATTATTCTTCTGGTGATTATGTGGAAATTTGGATTGGGCATAATTATTAATCCGGTTATCAACGCCCTGTTTTCTTTGCTCAGACTGAATTAGTTTGTATAATACTGATTGCGAATATTTAATGCGCTGAGCATATAAACTCATCTCGACTTTTGCCAATTTGTCATAAGTTCTTTTTTTCAAAGCACTTACAACATCAGTTTTTGTGGTGCTATGCTTAATCGTAAGTGCTTGTTTTGAAATGACTTATGCACTCATACAGAGACAAAAGTGCAAAATTCGAGCTCAGATAATGTTCTTATGGCAAATCACTGCTAATGAACCAGTTCTTACTAAGAAACTCTAACAAAATGATTTCTTTTGTTGTGGCATGGCCATCTCGGCCATGATTCACGGGCAGGATGCCCGTGCCACGATTCATTTTGTTAGAGCTTTTAAATCCGTTTGTCGAACAAAGTATGCTC
>CAZYWY010000294.1:0-3239 GCA_964651605.1 uncultured Pirellulales bacterium
GTTTGAATCCTGTACCGCCCAATTAAATTTTTTCAGAAAATGGGGCAAAATTAGAAAAAATCCTTGACAGAAAGGCGTAAAAAGGTTCTATTATTTATGTTGAAAGGAAGGCTTATTCATTAAAGGCTCAAATATTTTAAATCAGAATCCCATTGCGTGTTGAAAAAATAGGAGGGGCAAGTAATTTGGGGATTCTTAAAGGAGGGCTTGGCAATGAAAAAATCAAATTCACAGTTTGCATTTCCTGTTTTATTGCTTGCAGTTGTACTTACACTCGTTTTTGGCGGCCGGCTTGCGGTTATCGGGCAATGGCTAAATGATGGAATAGCTGTTTTCCATGAATCCGACCTTGACGGACAGTTGAGCGAGGAAAATAAGATGCACTGGCCGCAGCTGCCGGATTTCGGCCTGACAGGCATAGATGTGGAAATGACCCAGTATCCTTTGGCGGATGATTTCAAATGTGTGGCTACAGGACCAATCAGCGATATACATTTCTGGGCATCTTTCGCCAACGATGTTTTACCACCGGCAGGGCCAAACAGCCTGACGCTGGAGCTTAGTATTTACTCGGATTTACCGGCGGACACCGTTAAATATAGCAGGCCAGGAGAACAACTCTGGAGCAAGACTTTCAATACGGGCGAATATTCTGTTCGCAAAATTGATAACAGACCTTTAGGCTGGTACAATCCTTGGACACAAGCCTATTCACCCACCAATCACCGAGGTGCCTATCAATATGATTTTTATATAGCAGACAACCCGTTCATACAGCAGGAAGGAACAATTTATTGGCTGGCAATCAGAGAAGTTAATGAGCCGGCAAACCCCAACTATAAAGTTGGTTGGAAAACAACGACAAAGAGACTCGGATGGAATGATGCAGCCGTTTATTATCGTCGTCTGTACGAGGGGTATTTTCTCTGGCTGCCGCTGGCGTATCCTGCCGGGCACAAATACGTAGATGAACGATTGCATCTTGCATTTTCCATCACCGATATAAATAACAGCGATTGGAAGCACGACCTCGGTGATGCACCGGACAGTACCAACAGTTTCCCCGGCCAAACGATGCTCGCATATCCCCCGGATGTAAATGGGCATTTTCCAACAGTCTATCAGGTCGGTTCTCCGCCTTATGGGCCGATTCATTGGCATCCGAAGGCCTGGTATTATCTTGGCAAGGATGTTACTTATGAAAGTGAGGCTGACCTGGGTCCGGATCAGGACCCCGGTAATAATTTGGACCCGCCGGGAAATTTATCCGACCGCGATGGAGCAGATGACAGCCTGCAGTTGCCTGTATATATGCCGCAATGTGCCCAGACTACTTTGGACATTAAAGTGACCTTTGTTGATAGTAACAATCCTGCTTATTTAAATGTATGGTGTGACTGGAATCGAGATGGTGACTGGGATGATACTATTATATGTCCCGATGGTAACAGCGTATCCGAATGGGCAGTGCAGAATGATGTAGTTGCAGTTTATGCTGCGGGCTTAACAACTCGTACAACATCTCCATTTTTCTGCTGGCATCCTCAAACAACTCAGCCGGAGCCTTTGTGGGTACGCGTCTGCTTGGCAGACCAGCCCTGGCAGAGCATTCCTGGTGCTGCGCTGCACGGCGGCGATGGACCGGCAGCAGGATACCTTTATGGCGAGACAGAGGACTATTTTGTTTATCCAAGGCTAACCCAGGCAAAGCCTGCTGACTGGGGCGACGCCCCTGATGGAGCGGCAGCTCCGGGTTATCCCACTTTATCTTCCAGCAACGGGGCAAGACACGTTATCGCCGGGCCCTGGCTGGGCGATGCCAACGATGCCCCCGACAGTGAAGCAAACGGCCTGCCGGATGCCAACGCATTGGGCGATGATACAAATAACAGGGATGACGAGGGCGGTGTAACCATTCCGCCACTGATTCCGGGTTACCCAGCCGATATTGTCCTTGAAGTTGGCGGCGGAGGCGGCGTGGTACAAGGCTGGATAGATTTTGATGCTAACGCAGTCTGGGATACGAGCGAAGAAATCTTGAACAGCTTCCTGCCGGCTGGTATGCACACGATTTCGTTTATAGTACCTGCCGATGCCGTGCCGGGGTCAAGTTTTGCCCGCTTTAGAATCAGCAAAGCCGGCGGATTGAGCCCAGCCGGCCCTGTTAATAACGGCGAAGTGGAAGATTATGAGGTTTCTATTAAAAAGCCGCTGCAGGATACAAAATGGATTCAACTGCCGGATGTTACCCCCGATGGAGTTGATATTCGCATAGATTCAAATGACGGTACATTCCGTACAATCGCCGACGATTTTAATTGTACCTCGACCGATTTGCTTACCGATGTTCATTTGTGGGGCTCGTGGAAAAAAGACCTGATAGGCAGAATTTTGAAGATTCACCTTAGTATTCATTCTGATGACCCTGTAGGTCAGGCCGGCGCAGACCCCAATAATAAATATTCAAAACCTGACCCGAATGTTCTGTGGGAGGACAGCTTCCTGCCCGGACAATTCATAGAGACGCTTTATCATGTTGTACGCAAGCCCGGTCAGTGGTGGTGGGACCCGGTCAAAGATGAAGTATTGGCCGGTGCCAACAGGAAATTATGGCGAGTCGATATTTATATAGACCCGAACACAGCCTTCAAGCAGGAGGGTTCACTTGAGAACCCGAAGATATACTGGCTTGATGTTAGTATAGATACTAATGACGGCGAGTTCGGCTGGAAGAGCCGACGCTGGCCCGACCACTATATGGATGATGCAGTTGAGGACATCAACGACCTGCCGCGTAACTGGGATGAGCTGCGTTACCCGAAAACTAATCCATACCACGACATCGAGCGAAATTCGGTCGATATGGCGTTCCAGTTGACTTATTCGCAGGAGCCGAATATGCCAACCAGCAGGCCGGGTACTGCAACTTACTGTCCTGCGATTTCGACCGAATGTCAGATAGTCCCGACACAATGCCCGACAAACCCGACAAAATGTCCGCAGACTTTGACGGCGTGCCAGACTGTGGATACGCAATGTCCGGCACCGCAAACATCATGTACCGCAGTACAAACACAATGTCCGGAAGAGCCGACAAGATGTCCGGAAGAGCCGACTTTATGCCCGAGAGTAGACACCCAATGCCCGCCTATAGTATCGACAGAATGTCCCGTTGAACCAACACGATGTCCGGAAGAGCCGACTTTATGCCCGAGAGTAGACACCCAATGCCCGCCTAT
>CAZYWY010000295.1:0-3213 GCA_964651605.1 uncultured Pirellulales bacterium
TTTTGCTCGCCGATTTTTTCAACTTATCTGTGGCTGTTTTGCATGCTGATTACCAGTAGTGTTACCCTTGACGATTTTTCTTATATGTGTCGTAAGAAGATATTTAGGATAATCTGCCAGTTTAAAACAAAAACTATTTTTGAAAGAAAATTGTATAATTGAGGAAGATCTCAATAAAAAAAGTTGAAATTGTTTATTAGTGTAATAGGACAAATATTTCACTTTCTGAAAACATACGATGGAGTCGTGATTTGCATGAATTCGCACAGCTCTCTTTAAGAATGAGTGGATAGAATAAAAAAATCTGAGTCAGTGTGACAGGCAGATAAGATAAAGACTAAATAATTTAGGAGGTTATCAAATGAATCACAAGTTTATAGTTATTTTGCTGGCAGCAGTATTAACTTGTGGAATATGTTTCGCTCAGGCTGCACAGCCTACTGGTGCGAGCGGTTTGAATGCCGCATCTTCAAATCAGTCTGACCAACAAACTTATCCTGTTCCGCCACAGGGCTTCGACCAAGTCCGCGATGGCATCGAAAAAGGCAAGCTTGAAAGGGTGGACTATGATGCCAATGCCGTCGCTCCAGGTTTAAAGCGATGGATGGAAGTCTATACTCCCCCCGGCTATTCCAAGGACAAGAAGTATTCTGTGCTTTATCTGCTCCACGGCATCGGCGGCAATGAAACCCACGAGTGGACCGGGCTTGGCAGAAACCAGGGTGGAGCGGCAATACTGCTCGATAATCTTAATGCAGATAAGAAGATAGAGCCCATGATAGTTGTCTTCCCCAACGGTAACGCGACAACTGAGACCGGACGCGGTAGCGGCCGAGGTGCTCGTGCTATGGCTACTAATCTTAATGGTATGTACTTCGCAGCCATGGCTGGTGGAGCTCCTGCCGCACGTGGTGATGCTAATGGCGTTGGTCGTGATATGGGTACTCGCGGCGGAGCGGCTGGTCGCGGTGGCGGCCGGAGGATGCTTAGCGGCGGCTGGGGAGAAGCGTTCGAGAAAGACTTGCTAAAGGATATCATCCCCTATATCGAATCTCACTATTCCGTATATACTGATGCCCAGCATCGTGCTCTGGCGGGCCTGTCCATGGGCGGCATGCAGACCCGTTCGATCGCACCCGCTCACCTCGACACATTTGCCTATATCGGCATTTTCAGCGGAGGTACCATCACACCAGAGAATATCACCGATATGGACGCATTCAAGAAGGCCGTCAAACTCGTGTTCATGAGCTACGGCAGTAACGAGGGTGGCTCCGCCAATGTCAAACCCGCCGCTGACGCTCTGGAAAAGGCCGGCGTCAAAAGCGTTCCCTACGTCTCCGCGGGTTCCGCACACGACTTTACGAGCTGGAAACGCAGCTTATATTATTTCGCACCGCTTCTGTTCACGGATATCCCGCTGGCGTCGCCTGCTCCGGCTGCGATGGCCGTTGATGCCTCTCGTAAATTGAAGAACGCTCCAGTCCCCAGCGCCGGTTGCGGCAAAGAGCTTGGGGATTTCAAAAGCGGAACCTACACGATTACAAGCGCCGGTCTTACCCGCCAATACACCATCGACATTCCCGCCAATTACGACAAGAACACACCCCACCGGTTGATTTTTGCCATGCATATGATGGGCGGGCATATGAATACGATGGTGAGCAATAATTTTTATGAACTCAAGACCTATGCACAAAGGGATAATGTCCCCGTCATTTTCGTGGCGCCCGAGGGATACACCGACCGTTCTCCCTGGCGAGGCAGTGATGATAAAGACCATATTTTCTTTGCTGACATGCTTGCACTGTTCAAGGATAAGCTGAGCGTGGATACCTCTCGCATATTTTGCTGCGGCTTCAGCTTCGGCGCAATGGTCTCCTACTCGCTCTCGTTAGATTTCCAGGATGATCTTCGTGCCATTGCTTGTTATGCTCCGGCCAATTGGAATATCTATCTTCCTGAAAATAAGCACAAACCCATTGCGTTTTTTAGCACGACCGGTACTCAAGACGGCCTTTGCAGTTGGGTCAACTCGGATGCGAGAAAACAAGGCGGGAAATATTGTGTCCTGACGCACCTCGAAGACAACGGGCTTAAAGAACTGCCCGAAATACCCATCGCAACTACCCGCACACATGTCACCACTGAGTTCGAAGGGCTTCCGGAGGAATATCCCGTGCTATTTGGCTCCTTCGTGGGCGGGCATTCAAATAATGAGCGGGATCCCGGATCTAATGTCAACTGGATTGCAAAAGAAACCTGGGATTTCTTCATGCGGTTTTAGAAATAGGGTAGGAGGCGGAGTTTGCCCTCCGCCTCCTACAGTCTGCGGACGCATCTATTCTGCAAGGAGAAGAACATCCCGCACATCTGGCACGTGGACTGCAACGCCAATGACTTTAACCATTGGAAGAACAGTCCGCACAGCAGCTTTTCAAAAAGTAAAGAATCTCGATCAATTATAGAATGTAAAAAGTTATCCGCATCTCAGATAACGTGTTGAAGGTATCCCTGGCCCCGACTAGCATCATGACATTCGTGGCTGCCGTCACGCTACCGCAGTGGCTTGAATCTGCTGTTCCGGGTGATAGAAGCTGAAACTGAAGCCGAAGCGCAAAAGGATTCGTTCGTTGATGATATCGTGGTCATCGCTCGTTCCGTCGAAATGCAGCACTGGACTCGTGTTGCGAAGAGCGATGTTGTTCAGAAGTGTTATTTAGGTGGTCGTGCTGCCGCATTGGAGCATGCGCCGGGTTTTTTTCAGGATTTCGCGTATTCCATTCACTCCAGGAAGTGGAATAAACATGATCAGATATGACAAAGTCGTAATATTTAAATTCAATTGGTATAAGCCATTTACCTCAAATTGAAAGATATTTGAACCACAAATTGAGTGAATACTCATAAGCAAATTTGTACAACCCTAGTCGAGTAAGCGTGAAGTATTTTCATTTAATCATGCTTTGTATTCCCAGTTGCTCCCTTCTTTAGATTGGAGAGTGTCACGATATTCAGCCATTCAAAGAGCATCAACACTGCACTCTAAAAAGCCCCAAATTACAGACGTGGATCGCTACAACCATCGAACAACCATAAAGGCCAATATCTTCCCATTTTTCAAGAATGCCTATTCCATAAGTGCTTTAATATCAGTATCTAAGCTCGACTTTTGCCATTTTATATAGTCATGCTGCCTGGCTGAGATAATCC
>CAZYWY010000296.1:0-3206 GCA_964651605.1 uncultured Pirellulales bacterium
AAAGCCAATTTTAACGATAGAAATTGGCTTTGTGTAGCGGATTTAATAATCAGAAGCCGTATGATGAGTCGTGCAAAAAATGAACGCAATAAGAAATGCGAAATACGTACTACGAATAACAATCTGGCGGGCCGATTATTGATTTCTCAATGCCCTTATCAAATAAAAACTGCCGAATCCTTGTACAAAGATGGCACTTGTCGGCGTAAAGAGATGATGCTTTATAGCCGGCTTCTGTCGCCTTTTCGAGCAGGCCCGCCGGGCCGGAATTAAAAAGAGTTTCGATAAATTTATTCTCGGCAGGGTTAAAATTGCACCATATATTTTCAAGGCTCATTTCGTTGATATTTCCGAAAATTATACCGCTGCACGTGCCGCTAAAAACATTGCCGAATGGGTCGATGTGTACACCTTTGGCGCCGAGAAAATCCATTTTGCAATTCAGCAAGGCGATTTTCTCCACAGGTGTTGCCGCAACAAGTTCTGCCAGTCTGCCTGCTGCCCTGCCTGTAAATCGACAGGGATATTCTCTCATAGTCTCGATATATTGGGTTTTCAGTTGTTGGTCGTTAGTCTTTAGACTATCTACTATCGACGAACTACTATCGGCTAAATATTTTCGCCAGCGTACCAGCACTCGCTCTGCCCCTAAAATCTCTGTTGCGAGCCGGGCCAATCGGCGTACCAGCTCCATATCTACAAACTGCTGATGAAACGGGTCGGTGCTGATTTTCAGCCGCTTCATCCCAAGCTCGTCAAGCTCTTTCAATCGCTTTGTTACAATATTGTCGTCCGTCGCCCAGAAGCCGTTGGTCTCGAGCATATCAAACTTTCCCAGCTTCTGTTGTTTTGCTTTTTCGAGGATTTCTAACAGGTTCTCCCAGTACAAAAAGGCCTCTCCGCCGGTTATATGGATTTTTGCATTTTCGCCAGCTATTGTTTGCAATGACTGCCAGGTGCTGAGGGCGGTATCAGTCGGCATAAGTCCGCCGGCATCGGGGCTGCAATTATAGTAGCAGAATTCACAGGCGCAATTGCATTTATAGGTAAGCAAAAGCCCCGCCGACCGCCAGAGCTTGAACTTTGCATCGTTGCGGTTGATCTGTCGGTTGTAAATGTTGTCGGATAATTCCATCGTACTTTCCAGCACATATTTATTGACTTAATAAAAGAAACACTTTAAAAATAGCGAAAAAAATAACTTATTCAAGACTGAGGACCAAATGCCGGAAAAAAACATACAGTTCCCCTTATTCGAATAATGAAGTAAAGATAGCATATTTCTCTATGGAAATCGGCCTTGAAACCGATATGCCGACCTACAGCGGCAGACTTGGAGTCCTTGCCGGCGATACACCGCGTAGTAACGAGCAGGACGCAGAGGCTTTATTTGATAAACTCGAAAATACAATCATCCCGCTCTATTATAATCAGCCTTCGCAATTCCAAAATATAATGGCTCACTGCATCGCATTGAACGGCTCATTTTTCAATACCCAGCGAATGGTCCAGCAGTACGTCCTCAAAGCCTACTTCGAGTAAGAACGCAATGCGTTTAGCGTTCAGCAGGAAAAAGCAAGGCCGTCATTTCGATATTCTAACTATAAAATCTGCCGAGGCGTAGTCTTGCCAGATGGTTCTGTCAGAGTTGTCCCAGAAGTCAAGGTGATATGACCCGTGGATTTCATACACTCCGGCTTCACTAAACGAAAACCACTTATTAAGGCTGGCCTTATCTTCAAACACTTCTCCGGGTTTAATACTAGGCGCTCCAGATAGGCCGTTGCCCTTAAGAACATTTATTCCTATGTCAGGTACCTGCTTTCCGTTAAGATAAGCGTTGAAAATGTAGGATGCTCGATTCAAGCCACCTCTACGGAATTTAATCGCTTTATCACCGACGTTTTTAATTCTCAGGGTTACCGTTACCTCATCGCCGACTTTATATTGCTCTTTTGTGGGGGTGAACGTTACAAGAAGATTATACTGAGGGTGTTGACAGTAATGTATAGGTGTATTGAGATATTTAGAGACCTGTTTTGCATTCTCTTGTCCTTTGATATTGAAGCCCAGCATAAATATTTTCTTATCGGATAAGTTTGCGCCGGTTTGCCTGTACGCAGTCCCCCCGACAAAAAGTACATAGAATGGAGACGAGTTTTTTTCTTCATTGGGAATCGTTACAGACAGGTGAAATCTCGTATTTTCATTATTACTTGAGGTGATTTCACAATTCTGTACTTTGAATGTTTGCTGTTCTCCGAGTTGGAATTTTATTCCATCCTGGTCTTGATATGGCAGGGCAATCCCATCTTTCCAAATACGCAGATAGAATCCATCTTTCGGCTGATTTGCAGCGAATGCACATACATTAAGTGACACCAATATTATTGTTGATATTGTTTTCATTTTTCCCCCTTTACTAAATAATTTTTATGAACCGTCATCTTCAAATTGAACAAGCAAAAAACATAATTTTAATAGCCTTAACATCGGTTTCCTTAGTGTATAGACGCAAAAGTTCTAATTTGGTTACAAAAATTCCCTGAAAAAACCTGAAAAAATGACTATATCTCAGACAAGAATACTTATAAACGTATGTTTCATAAGGAGTTATATTAAAATAAAAATTGCCGATTTTTTATTTAATAACTCAAATTAAACGGTTCAAACTGTCATACCCGCGCAGGCGGGTATCCAGTGATGTAGAATGGGCTTTATCCCATGCGGAGAATTTAATGCCTGTAATTTTTTCTCAGGTGGACCTGAATAACAATAATATCAGCGGAGATGCTCACTAAAATTCCACCAACGTTACCACAGTAATTTATTTTCGTTTGCCAATGAAAAAATTATTTGATGGCGCCTGCTTTTTTATGCATTTCAATGTATTCCTGCACATTATCTTTGGTTATCAGCGGGCAATCGATATTGGTGTCTATTTGCTTCTCGGCACCTGTCAGCAACTTATTAGTCGTATCAAGTATTTTGGCCGCCAGAGCATAAGCGCTTTGCAGGCAGGTGGCGGTCATTACTCCCTTTTGAATCAACAGACACGCTTCAGCAGTTCCGTCAACTCCATAAGATAATATGCCCTTATACATGGGATTATCTTTGATAGCTTCGAGGGCACCGGCACACATATTATCATTCATAGAAATAATGGCATCAATTTGTGGATTCTTTTGCACCCAAGTATCCATAAA
>CAZYWY010000297.1:0-3198 GCA_964651605.1 uncultured Pirellulales bacterium
CAACCGGTGCATAGACATTTTTCAGCAGGCGTTCATTGCGAGAGCCGAAAATCTTTACCAGAAATTTGTTTATTTTGCCAAGCATCGAGTTTAAATCAAAAATTAAATATCAAATATCAAAAACACAAATCAAAATTCAAAAAGAAAAAACAGTTATCCCAAAGGGATTCCGCAATTTTGCATTTTTATTTTTGAATTTGAATTTATTTTACTCTTGTTACGTACAGGCCGGTGCGGGTATCGACCCGAATAAGCTCGCCGACCTTGATAAAGGACGGCACCTGCACAACCAGGCCTGTCTCAAGCGTTGCGGGCTTGCGCTGGTCGGCTGCTGTGGCGCCTTTGATTTCCGGCGGCGTCTCAGTTACCTCCAAATCCACCGTATTCGGCAAAGTTACAACCACGGGCTTGCCTTGGTACATACTAAACTGAATTTGTGTGTTCGGCTTGAGGTATTTTATCGCGTCGCCTAATACATCATTACCAATAGTGATTTGGTCGAAGGTAGTCATATCCATCAGGATATGGTCGCTGCCGGCTGAATACAGGTATTCGTAGGTTCTTTTATCAAGCTCAACCTCTTCGATGGTATCTTCCGAACGAAGGCGGGCATTTTGAATCGTGCCGTCCGAAAGCCTTTTGAGCTTTGTCTGATAGACCGCAGGGCCTTTGCTGAGCTTTACGTGCTCGAAATCAACGATTGTGTATAACTGGCCATCGATTACCACGGTCTGGCCTTTTTCCATCTTCGATACCTTCATCCAATACTCCTGTTATCAGCTTAAATACCCGATTATTTTTGCATACATATTGTCATACCCGCAAAAGCGGGTATCCATTTCTGGTATCGCAGCAATGGATTCCTGCTTGCGCAGGAATGACAAACTGCGTCATTTTATATTCAAAGCCTGCGTAGGGTGGGGCTGGGCTTAGCCACAAGTTGCCCCACCGTTTTAATCTATTCGTGTGTAAAGTATTACAAAATTACCGCTTCTTGTCAACAAATCAGAAGGTTCTTTCTGACAATGTTCGTCTGCTTTTCCAACTGTCATTACAGTTCGGTTTTCAGTTCCTGGTTCTGGCCTTTGTTCTGGACCTCGACCATCCGGTTAATGGCATCAACGTAGGCCTTTGCGCTGGCTTCGATAATATCGGTAGAGATGCCCCTGCCTATGAAAGTTCTGCTGCCATCGGTGATTCTGACGGTTGCCTCGCCCATAGCTTCTTTGCCGCCGGTCAGCGCCCGGATTGTATAATTTTCCAGCTTTGGCGAAAGCCCTGTCGCCTCCCTGATAGCTTCGTAAGCAGCGTCAACCGGCCCATCGCCGCAGGCCGCCGCCTGTGTCACCTTGCCTTTGCTGGCGATTTTCACACTTGCGGTCGGCAGTGCCCCTGTCCCGCAGCAGACCTGAAGATAGCTCAACTCGAACGAACGCTCCACAACGTGAATTTCCTCGTTGATGATTGCATCTATATCTTCGTCGAATACTTCTTTTTTCTTATCCGCAATCTCCAGAAACCGCTGATAAGCGTGTTCGGTTTCCTGCTTGTTCAGCGTAAAGCCGAGCTGCTTACATCTCTGTACGAAGCCGTGCCTGCCGGTATGGCGGCCCAGCACCATTCGCGAGCCGCCCAGGCCGATGCTTTCGGCTGACATAATCTCATAAGTCGTGCGTTCCTTGAGTATGCCGTCCACGTGGACGCCGGATTCGTGAGCAAATGCGTTCGCTCCGACGATGGCCTTGTTCGGCTGGATGACGAATCCGGTCAGCATCGAAACGAGCTGACTGGTGCGATAGATTTCCTTTGTTTTAATATTGGTGGTCAGCCCGCCGGCGCTTTGTTCGGCAAAGAAATCCGGTCGGGTATGGATTGCCATTACGACCTCTTCGAGGGCGGCGTTGCCTGCCCGCTCGCCAAGACCATTGACTGCGCATTCGATTTGCCGGGCGCCGTTGCGAACACCGGTGATGGAATTGGCAACCGCCATACCGAGGTCGTTGTGGCAGTGCGTGCTGATTATACATTTGTCGATTCCCGGTATCTCTTTTTTTAGCCGGGCTATTATTTGGCCGTACTCATACGGCATAACATAACCGACTGTGTCGGGTATATTTAATGTAGTTGCGCCGGCCTCGATGACCGCCGTCAGCACCTCAATTAAAAACGGCATCTCACTACGGCAGGCGTCTTCCGGCGAAAATTCCACATCGTCTGTGAAAGTTTTGGCGTACTTGACCGCCTCGACAGCCATTTTCAGCACTTCGCTGCTGCTCTTTTTAAGTTTGTACTGCATATGCACGGGCGAAGTGGCGATGAAGGTATGGATACGTTTGTTTTTTGCCGGGGCAATCGCCCTGCCGGCTGATTCGATGTCACCCTGATTGGCGCGAGCCAGGGCGGCTATGGTCGGGCCTGTTACCTGCTCGGCGACCTGCCTGGTAGCCTCGAACTGAGTGGGACTGGAAACAGGAAAACCTGCCTCGATGACATCCACACCAAGTGCCGCCAGTTGTCTGGCAATTTCGAGCTTTTCAGGTACCGAAAGAGATGCACCGGGCGACTGCTCACCGTCGCGTAAGGTGGTGTCGAATATTACAACTTTTTCTACTGACATAATTTATTACTCCCGAAAAATTCCAAATATGGTTCATTATGCCTCAAATGCGGCAAAAATACCATAAATTTGATTAAACAATGTGTAAGAACGAAATGAATTGGAAAATGATTATAGCGCCTTGCGGCGCAACAGCAGTGCATTAAGACCTAAACCAGCCTTGCGGACGAAACCAACTGTATTATTATCGTTCATAATACAAATTATACAGCAAAAAATATTTTATGCAACTATTTTCGGTGGGATTTTTAAAATTGGGTTAATATCACACAGATTGTCTTGAATTTTCTTGCAAAATCGCCGTCTGCCCGATAAAGTTCAGCAAGTTTCCTTTGGGGAATAGTGTAATGGTAGCACAACTGACTCTGGATCAGTTAGTTGGGGTTCGAGTCCCTATTCCCCAGTTTATTTTTGCCGGTTATACTTGCGCTGGGGAAAATGTGGAAGTGGACTTGATTTATGAAGATAAAATTCTCTCGTCATGCAAAAAGAAGGGCAAAGTTATACAACATTCCAGAATCCATGATTTGATTATGTCCCAGTCATAGTTGAAGGTTGGCAGCGGCTCCTTTTTCATCAGT
>CAZYWY010000298.1:0-3183 GCA_964651605.1 uncultured Pirellulales bacterium
ATAGACAAATCCTACTGCTCTTGGTTTGCGCAGAATGTACAACAATAGCGCAACAATATATGCAGCTATAGTTGCATAAATCAAATAACCCTGTGTTGTAAATTTAATTTCCATTTATAGGTTTTAGCCAGATACTCATTTTCTTAAACCAGAACTGCCATATAACGCCGAGGCATAGTAATATAAAACCGTAATAAACGGCTGAAAGTCCTGTGTCGGAAACAACCATCAGGATTGTATATTGGCCTGTCTGAGTATCATAGGCCTGCTGATAAAAATGATACCCTCCGAAGTGTAGAGGGTGATTTACTTCGATATCTTTTTCGGCAACCACATTGTTGCCCTGAACCACCTGCACACTGCTGATATAATCTCTGATACTTCTTTCATACGCCATATAAAGCTCATCGTTGGGATACATAAATGGACGTGAAGAGTCGAAAACATATCTTGTTAATTCCAGGCCGGCAGGTGTAGTAACTTTAACTTCAAGAGCAGGATTGAAGCCCGTATTGGGGTCATCGGTAACAGTCCTGTTCAGTCCTATCTTGAAGTTCTCGAACACCCGTACAATTTTCAAAGAGCCAAAACCCTTGCCAAGTTTGTATTCCTCTCCAGCTTTAACAGGCAGATTCCATATATCGCCTTGTATGCTTTCAATGTATAGATACTGCGGCTCATAATATTCGATTCGAAAGTCCTTCAGTGCAATAGAAAAAGGCAACTGCTTTATTTTGTCGTCCATCAGTTGAACTCGATTTTCGCTGTTGTTCTCGAAAATCTGCATAATACCTGCTGGAATCTTATCAATTCCGAACAGCCGATTTTGAAGCTGATGCCCTGCCTGTGAACCCCACATAGCACCGCCCAGGATAAATATGCAGCCGATGTGTATCATCAAAAGGGCTGGGATACGCCTGAGCCGCTGAAACAGCAATAGACTGGCAGCTAATAGCAGAATAAAGCCAAGCCAGTAGATTGCCAGTGGAATACTATTGAAAAATTCTTTAGCTCGCTCAGCACCAATGAACGCTCCATAGACAGAAAAACAGAACAACAGCACAATCAGCGCCAATGCAATCCATAATATGATTCGTCTGATTTTGTTTTTTATGACCTGTTCTATGTCTGTAATCCTGTCTGTAATATCAACAACATTCGTGAACCCCGGCGAAGCCCTTCATTATATAAATTATACTCGGCTGTGGTTTGTTTTTTCAAATTAATTACCCAATATTTCCGCCAAATCTTTATCAGCCGTACTTATTGGTTTGATATTGTATTTTTCCACAAGCAGATTCAGTACGCTGGGGCTTAAAAATGCAGGCAGAGACGGTCCAAGCCGAATATTTTTAATTCCCAGATACAACAGTGTCAGCAATATCGCTACCGCCTTCTGCTCATACCAGGACACAATCAGCGAAAGAGGCAGGTCGTTGACACCGCATTTAAAAGCCTCTGCCAGCGCCACCGCAATCTTCACTGCCGAATAGCAGTCGTTGCATTGTCCCATATCGAGCAAACGCGGGATACCGTCAATATCGCCATAGTCGGCAGCATTGAGCCTATATTTTCCGCAGGCAGCAGTCAGGATTACACAGTCTTTAGGCACTTTTTCTGCAAACTCGCTGAAATAATTGCGTCCGGGTTTTGCCCCGTCACAACCGCCGATAAAGAAGAAGTGTCGGATTTTACCCGCCTTGACGGCCTCGATGATTTTCCCTGCAAGACCCAGAACCGCCGTGTAATGAAATCCAGTGCTTAATGTCCCTTTGTGATTCTCGGCAAGCGGCTGTGCGGACAGTGCCTTTTTAATTACCTCACTGAAATCCCGATTCTTTATATGTTTGACCCCCGCAGCACCGGCTATTCCACAAGTGAATATCCTGTCTTTGTATGAATCCTTCGGAATCATAATACAGTTTGTAGTTACGAGAATCGCACCGCTGAACTCGTCAAATTCTTTCCTTTGATTCTGCCAAGCTGAGCCGTAATTGCCGACCAGATGCTTGAATTTTCTCAGCTCCGGGTAGCCGTGAGCTGGCAGCATCTCTCCGTGAGTATAAATGTTAATGCCTTTGCCCTGCGTTTGCTTTAGCAGCTCGTACAGGTCGAGCAGGTCGTGACCTGTAACAACAATTCCGGGACCTGCCTTTGTGCCGCTGAAAACTGTCGCAGGCGTTGGATTGCCGAATCTTGAGGTATTGGCATTGTTGAGCAGCTCCATAACACGAAGATTCATTTCGCCTGCTTTCAAAACCAGCTCAAGGTAGCGATTCAGGTCAAAATCCACGTTGGTCAAAGTTGCGAACATTGCCTCGTGCATAAAAGCATCCACCTCTTCATCTTTATGGCCAAGCTCACCGGCATGATAAGCATAAGCAGCTATGCCTTTCAGGCCGAAAATGAGCGTATCCTGCAGACTCTGAATGTCAGGGTCTTTCCCGCAGACGCCGACTTTTGTGCATCCGGTACCGCCCGCTGTTTGTTCACATTGATAACAAAACATAAAGTCCCATCCTTTCTTGTTTTATGTGTATTATTTGGAATTTTAAAAACTATCCTTATTGTTTCTTTTCTCCTTTGAATTTATGTCAGCTTATCAAGCGTTATTTTGCTCAGATAAGAGCCGATATATTTCTGTAAATCGAGCAGTTTCGGCCTGACGGTGCAAGTCTTTTTACGAGGGCATTTGTCTTTCGCCAATAAGCATCTGTTGACGCTCAGCGGCGTCTGCACTGCCTCTATTATCTCAAGAAGGCTGATTTGTGAGGGCTTTCTGCTGAGGCTGAATCCGCCCTGCGGCCCCATAAAGCTTTTTACCAGCCTTTTTCTGCTGATCTTCTGCATCAGCTTGCAGGTAAGCTGATACGGAATATCCTGCCCGTCCGATATGGTTCTGCTCGATACCAGACCGTTGCCGTAGTTACAGGCCAGTGCAACCATTGCACGTATTGCATAATCTGTGTTGCGCCGAACTATATCCATTTCTGATAACTCGTTTCTTAAAATTACAATTCAATAATATATAAGACTAATATAGTCATATATGACAAATATAGTCCTATTATTAGTAACTGTCAATATAAAAAGCATTATTTTTTATAAAAAATTTTTACGGATGATTTATACGGATTGTGAATATTTAATGCGCTGAGCATATAAACTCAGATAATGTTCTTA
>CAZYWY010000299.1:0-3179 GCA_964651605.1 uncultured Pirellulales bacterium
GAATAACCAGCACAAAAACCCGCAGATCTACCTGTCATTGGTCCCATTCCGGCGGGACCTGTTCTATCTCCACCTGGCATAATAAGTCACCTTTCAAAAAAATGTTAACCTCTTGTCATTTTCGTACCACACTTAGGACAACTTCTTTGATTGCAAGGCTGTCCAACAACATGAGGGACTGTTGCACCACAGCTCGGGCACACACAATTTCCACCCGGACCTGCAGCAAAAGGCCCGCCCATCCTGCCTCTGCCTTGACTCTGGCCTCGTCCCATACCACGTCCCGTGCCGGGTCCTCGACCTGTAGGACCTGTACCGTCACCTCTTGGCATAATTTATTCCTTTCAATTTAAATTTTCTAATTTTACCAGCGGCCGAATCTGCCTCTGCCGCCTCTAAAACCTCGACCGCGGCCATAACCGCATCCGAAACCTAATCTCGGAAAACCTCTGCCGTACCAAGACCTACCAGTAGCATATGGTACGCCATTACCATATACAGGCTGGCTGTAACCATACGGGCCAACTGGCACAGTAATAGGGAAGTATCCCCTTGCTCCAACCAGATTCATATAACCCGGCACCGGATAACCAGCACAAAAACCAGCCGCTCTACCTGTCTTTGGTCCTAACCCAGCAGGACCTGCTCCATCGCCACGAGGCATTTTAATCACCTCCTTTTCTTCTGTTAGATTATCGCTCATATTACATATTGGTATTCCTTGGATGCCCGCCAGACCTTTCGTCTGGCCGGTATCTTTTAAGTCCTTCAGAACACAGAAACCCATTCCTCTTCCTGTCATAGGACCTTTACCTTGTGGACCTGTACCATCAAATCCTGGCATTTTTTATCTCTCCTTTGAATGCTCTTGTTTTTTGCAAAATCATTTCACCAAGTTCACAACCAATATTTCTTGAAATTACGGGACATTTAGCCTTGAGGATGAAAAATATGTTTTTATTTACATCGCTTAATGTCTCGTAATTACCCTGTCCCTTTGCTATAACTAAATCTGCTTTTGCAAAATGATCTCTAAAAGCTTGAGAACAGCTTTCCAGAATTGTACCAGGGGCGTCAGAACCGTTATCGATTACATCCACGATCTGAGGCAGACCGGCGAGGATGGCATCTTTCATCGTCGCATCATTTATTACAGGAAAACCTTTGACAGCCAAAGTGATTTTGTCTATGGGTAACCGCTCAATCAAAAGACGGTCAAAAACAATCTCACCGGCATTATCTACGATATAAAGAATATCTTCTGCGTCATTTATCGCTTTGTGAAAATCATCCAGTTGCATACCTGAAGGTTCTTCAGAAAGACACTGGTTTATCGTTTCCGCCAGTTCTGTTTCCTGCAATTGGCTTTTGACTCCAAAATCAATAATATTCCCTGCTATGGCCAAACGAATTGCGGTTTCAAACGGGTATTCAGATTCGATGATTAAATGACGCATTTTGGAATATAATTTCAACGCCGCATTATTAAACCGCTGCTTGACACCATGATAAGGGTCTTCAACTCCCACCAGTTCTCTAATCAGCCGATGTATTTTTTGTCCGATTACCGGCGGAGACTGGCTCATATCCAAATTATTTGCCAGACCAAGCACGCCACGGACTACCTGCTCATGGACATATACATCCTCTGTAGCAAGCCTTGCCGCATCGAGCGATTGCCTGATAAAACACGGTATACAATCCAGATAAATACGCATTAGTTTCTCTGCTCCGTTTAAGTTCTAAATCCAGTGTCCGTCAACGTTGGCCTGATCTACTTCTTTTAATTTGCCTGCCTTAAATGATTCCATTGCTTCAGCAACTGTTTGCTTTTCAGCAAGAAAAACCTTCGCACCTGCTGCACTGAGTGTCTTAAATGCATTCGGGCCAACATTACCTGTTATCACCGCCTCGACATCAAGATTAGCTATATTCTGCCCGGTCTGGATTCCCGCTCCCTGGGCAGCATTCAAATTGACTTCATTATCGTGTGCCTGAAAATCACCCGTTTCGGTATCAATAACAATTAACCATTTTGCTCTTCCGAACCTTGGATCAATTTCACTTGAAAGCTCTTTATCCTGTGCTGTTACTGCAATCTTCATTTTTTTCCTTTCTTTGCTTAGACTCCGTCCCCTTCGGTTACACAAAACCTCCCTGAACTACCACTTGGCAAACATCTATTTTTTATCTGTTTCCACCTCTCCATCGACAAACTCGCCGCCGTCCAAAGCCTCTTCGTGCACCAGGCCAGCAGCCAGGCATACAAAACTCCGGCCTGATTAGTTGTCCGGCCATATATGCACAAAGTACATTTTCAGTTTTTCCCGTTACATACGGCAAAATCTCAATTCCAGATTGTGTTACCATATTGGCAAGTAATTGTGAGACCGCTCCACAGACAAGTACCTCTGCTCCAAGAGTTTTTAATTTGTCTGCACGTTGCGGCAAAGATAGACTCTCTAATTCCACTTCAGAGCGTTCGGTTTCTTTGCCGTTTTCTATATTCACCAGCAAAAGCCTGTGGGCAAAATCGAACACGTTTGAAACATAATCGCCATATACTGGTATCGCTATCTTCATGATAGTAAGCCTTTCAAAATACCTTTTGCAATTGATATGCCAGGAATGTAGGCAGGAAAGAAGATTTTATCTAAGTCTATATTTTGCAGAAGATTATAAAAAAAAAGGTGTTTATTGTTGGAGCAGAGACGGAGTCGCATATTGCATATTGCAACGCTTGGTTGTACACAGGGATTGCAAATTGCTACTAACTTTGCCCGATTATCATTCAGATTCGTTTATATCGAATGCCTTCATCTTGCGAAATAACGTACTTTTATCTATTCCAAGTTGTTTAGCCGTTGCCGTTTTGTTGCCCTTATTTCGTTTAAGTGCCTGTTTTATGAGGATAATTTCCATCTGCTTAATAGTGGCTGGCTCGCTGTCTTGAGGTGATTGGGTTTTCAATATCGATTGCACAGATGAAGGCAAATGTTTGGTTTCTATTATTTCGCCCTGGCACAAAACAAAACAATGCTCAATGATATTCTCAAGCTCACGTACATTACCCGGGTAATCATAAGACAATAAAGCTGCTGTCACTTCATTTGTAATACAACAGATATTTTTATTGTGCAGCCGGTTAAATCTACCAATAAAATGTTCCACTAATAATG
>CAZYWY010000300.1:0-3147 GCA_964651605.1 uncultured Pirellulales bacterium
CCTGGGCTTGTCGGCGTCCCTGACACCGATGAAAACATTGCCGCCGACCGGCAGACTGTTGCCCGCTGCAATCTGCGATTTTGCATAAGCATTGCCGAAATAATCCGAAATTCCCATCACCTCACCGGTCGAGAGCATTTCAGGCCCCAGGATTGTGTCTGTACCCGGAAACTTCAGGAACGGGAAAACAGCCTCTTTTACGGAAAAATGCCTCGGCTGTACCTCTTTGGTAAAGTTCAGCTCTTCGAGAGTGAAACCTGCCATTACCTTCGCCGCCAGCTTGGCAAGAGGCACGCCGATTGCCTTGCTCACAAACGGCACGGTACGCGACGCACGCGGGTTGACCTCCAGAATATACAATTGTTCATCTTTAACTGCGAACTGGATATTCATCAACCCTCTGACATTCAATTCGAGGGCAAGTAATTTTGTCTGTTGTGTAATCCGGTCGATGATATTTTTGTTGATTGAGACGCAGGGCAGCGAGCAGGCGCTGTCGCCCGAATGGATACCGGCCTCCTCGATATGCTCCATAATCCCGCCAATCACGACCGTCCTGCCGTCGCAGATTGCATCTACATCCAGCTCGGCGGCGTCATCGAGAAATTTATCAATCAGAATCGGATGTCCATCGGAATTTTCGATTGCTTCCTCGACGCAGCTTTTCAACTCAAGCTCGTCATAGATGATTTTCATCGCCCTGCCGCCCAGCACGAAAGAAGGCCTGATTAGCAGCGGGAAACCGAGCTTCCTGGCGATGCTAAGTGTCTGCTTGTATGTTTTGGCCGTGCCGCTTGCCGGCTGTAAAAGGTTCAACTTTTCCACGAGCCTGTTAAACCGCTTGCGGTCTTCAGCCAGGTCGATGCTGTCCGGTGATGTGCCGATGATTTTCACACCGGCTTTGTGCAGTGGTTCAGCCAGTTTCAGCGGAGTCTGCCCGCCGAACTGAACTATAACACCGTCAGGATTTTCCTTCTCGACGATATTCATAACATCTTCAAAGGTCAAAGGCTCAAAATACAATCTGTCGGAGGTGTCGTAGTCGGTGCTGACCGTTTCAGGGTTGCAGTTGACCATAATCGACTCGATGCCGATTTCCTTCAGTGCGAACGCAGCGTGAACACAACAATAATCAAACTCAATTCCCTGGCCGATTCGGTTGGGTCCGCCGCCAAGAATGATGACCTTCTTCCTCTTGGTCGGATTTGCCTCGCACTCGGATTCATACGTCGAATACAGATACGGCGTCGAGGCCTCGAACTCCGCACCGCAGGTATCGACGGTTTTATACACAGGATTAATATTGTGCTGCTGCCGCTGTTTGCGTATTTCCATCTCCGGCACATTATACAGCAGAGATATATATTTGTCGCTGAAGCCGAATTCTTTCGCCTTTTTGAAATCAGCCCTGGCAAGCGGCCTGGCAGCAGCGGCTTGTTTTTTCAGCTTCGCCTCGAATTTTATAATATCCCTGATATTATCGAGGAACCACGGGTCGATTTTTGTCAGATTATACAACTCGGCAACCGGCATATCCCGCCTTAGTGCTTCGGCGATATACCAAATCCTGTCCCAGCAGAACGAACGGAGCTTTTCTTTTAATTTGTGCATCGGCAAAGCAGCACTATCCGGTATATGCCTGCCATCAAGCGAAAACCGGCTGATTTCAAGCGACCTGACCGCTTTATGCAAAGCCTCCTTGAATGTCCTGCCGATTGCCATCGCCTCGCCGACCGATTTCATCTGCACGCTCAGCTCAGGTTTGGTCCTCGGGAATTTTTCAAATGTGAATCGAGGCCATTTAACTACACAATAATCTATCGTAGGCTCGAAACAGGCCGGCGTCTTTTTAGTAATATCGTTGGGGATTTCATCGAGCGTGTATCCGACCGCCAGCAACGATGCAATCTTTGCGATTGGAAAGCCCGTCGCCTTAGATGCCAGAGCGGAACTTCGGGAAACTCTCGGATTCATCTCGATGACGTACAACTTGCCGTTTTCAGGATTAACCGCAAACTGAATATTTGAGCCGCCCGTCTCTACCCCGATAGCCCGGATGATTTTCAGGGCAGCATCGCGCATGATTTGGTATTCCTTGTCGGTGAGCGTCTGAGCCGGTGCTACCGTGATACTGTCGCCGGTGTGAATCCCCATCGGGTCAAGATTCTCGATGGAGCAGACAATCACAACGTTGTCTTTTTTGTCCCGCATCACCTCCAGTTCGAACTCTTTCCAGCCGATTACCGATTCTTCGACAAGCACCTGATGCCTTGGGCTCAAATCGAGTCCCCACTGGATGTATTTTTTGTACTCATCGATATTATAAGCTACATTGCCGCCGGTTCCGCCGAGGGTAAATGACGGCCTGATGATAGCTGGGAAACCCACAAACTCGATGATTTTTTCCGCCTCTTCCCAACTGCAGACGGTTCCACTTCTGGGGACATCGAGGCCGCAATCTATAATTGTCTTTTTAAAGAGGTCTCTTTCCTCAGCCTTTTTGATTGCCCGCAGATTCGCACCGAGCATACGGACGCCGTATTTTTTCAGAACGCCGCTTTCGGCCAGTGCCACCGCTGCATTCAAGGCGGTCTGTCCGCCAAGTGTGGGCAGCAGGCTGTCGGGCCTTTCTTTTGCGATGATTTTCTCGATGATTTCCGGCGTGAGCGGCTCGATGTAAGTCCGGTCAGCCATTTCAGGGTCGGTCATTATCGTAGCCGGATTGCTGTTGACCAGGACAATTTGGAAACCTTCCTGCTTGAGAACCTTACAACCTTGAGTGCCGGAATAATCAAATTCACAGCCCTGCCCGATGACGATTGGGCCTGAGCCGATGATTAGTATCTTTTTTATGTCCTTGCGTTTTGGCATTTTTCGTATTTCATAGCTTATGGCAGGTCATTGCGAGGCCTGTCTTTTAGGCCGTGGCAATCTCGTTTTTCAAGTAATATTGAAGATTGCTTCGTCGTTTCACTCCTCGCAATGACATTTCTATAGCTATCCTTATATTGTTCACTGCTTCGTACCTTCAGTCTCTAAACCCTGACCCCTGAACCCTATTTTTGTCGTACGCTGACCGCTGTACGCTATATTAAAGTTCAAAATCCTCCCGTAAGGGTGATTTGGGATAATTTACTCAAACCCGCC
>CAZYWY010000301.1:0-3138 GCA_964651605.1 uncultured Pirellulales bacterium
TGCCATAAGAACATTATGTGAGTTTATATGCTCAGCGCATTAAATATTCACAATCGGTATTATTCCTGCTTTTTGCACTTAGTAGTTCGGATTTTGCTGGATTTTGCTGTCGGGCAGGTTAATATGTCCGGTTATGAAAAGTATAATTGCAGACAGAGCAACAAAAATAGACTCCAGCGGAATCCGCAAGGTTTTTGCTCTTGCGGCATCAATGAAAGACCCGGTGAGTTTTTCGATAGGTCAGCCTGATTTCGACGTGCCGGAGCAGCTTAAAGATGAAGCGATAAAGGCTATAAGAGAAGGGCATAATAAATACACACAAACCGCCGGTGATGTAGAGCTTATTGAAAAAATAGCTGTGCAGATTAAAAAGGAATTCGGCTGGGACAAACCCGCAGTGCTCGTTACAAGCGGCGTAAGCGGGGGGCTTCTGCTTTTATTTCTGGCAATGCTCAATCCGGGCGATGAGGTCATTATTCCCGACCCGTATTTTGTGATTTACAAGCATCTGGTCAATATGCTGGGCGGAAAGTGCATCTTTATAGATAGTTACCCGGATTTTGCTCTGCCTGTCGCTCGAATCGCTGATGCAATCACCGACAGAACCAAGTTGCTCATCTTAAACACACCCTGCAATCCGACAGGCGTTGTATATTCACAGCAGCAAATAAAAGAGCTGGCCAACGTTGCCGAAAGGAAGGGAGTAGCTGTTCTGGTGGATGAGATATATCAGATGTTCAGCTATGATGGCCATTGCCCAAGCCTTGCTCAATACTATGACAGGGCGATTGTGATGCGGGGCTTTGGCAAGAGCTATGCAATGACGGGCTGGCGGCTGGGCTACGTGGCAATCCACCAGTCTATGAAAGAGCTGCTCGAGCAAATGACCAAAATACAGCAATATACATTTGTATGTGCCCCTGCACCTTTTCAAAGAGCAGCGCTCGCAGCATTGGATTACGACATAAGTGATTTAATAGATTCATACAGGAGAAAAAGAGACATTCTTTGTAACGGCCTGAGTGACAAATTCGAGTTTATCAAACCTGGCGGGGCTTTTTACGCCTTCATTAAAGCACCAGATGGTTCAACAGCAAGTCAATTCGCCGAAAAGGCAATCGCCAATAATGTGCTGATTATACCGGGCAATGTATTCAGTGAAAAAGATACGCATTTTCGACTAAGTTACGCAACAAGCGACAAAAAAATCCGGCAGGGCATCAATATCCTTCGTAGTTTATCTTAGAATAGAATAGAAAAAATAGAGAATGGGTGTTACCGCAGAAGATATTAAAAATATGATTTTCGGGACAGCGGGGGGGCTTGGACTTTTTCTTTTCGGCATGATGTTAATGTCGGACGGACTAAAGAAAGTAGCGGGTCAAAAACTCAAAAAAATCCTCGAATCGGTTACAAATAATACTTTTATTGGTTTTTTAATCGGTGCTGCTGTTACAGCCATAATTCAATCCAGTTCGGCAACAACAGTGATGTTAATCGGCCTGGTCAATGCGGGTCTATTGACTCTTAGACAATCAATTGGTGTCATTATCGGGTCGAATGTTGGTACAACAGCGACGGCATGGATGATTTCAATATCCGGATTGGGTGCGCTGGATATAACTGCTTATTCCCTGCCTGTTGTGGGGGTGGGATTCCTTTTACATTTATCAAAAAGTCGAAAAAGAAAAGGAATCGGCGAACTGATGCTCGGTTTCGGGATATTATTTTTAGGCATCGACTTTATGAAAAGCGGATTCACGCCGCTGGAACAAAGCGAAAGTGTACATAGGTTTTTTGTGTCACTCAGCCACCAACCACTTTTGGCAATTTTAGTCGCCGCTGCTGCAACTATGCTTGTTCAAAGCAGTTCGGCTTTTATCGGCATTGTACAGATATTGGCAATGGGCGGAGCTTTCGGCAGCGACTGGGGGGCGGCGATTAACGTATCAATTCCATTTATTTTGGGCAGCAACATCGGAACTACAATTACTGCTCAGCTTGCAGCAATTCAAACGAATCGTAATGCCAAACGGACCGCCTGGGCGCATACGATGTTTAACGTGCTTGGTTGTATTATTGCTTATCCTTTCGTTCAACTGGGGTGGTTTCGCTCTTTGGTTCTTGCGATTTCGCCGTGGGAGCTTGGACCTACGACTATTGCGGCTTCTATTGCCATTGCCCACAGCACTTTCAATATTGCCAACTCTGTTATATTTTTACCCTTGTCGGGCCTGCTATATAAAACAACTATGAAATTGGTACCTATGAAACCAAATGAGATAGCAATGGCTCCGGTTGTGCTTGAGAAGCACCTGCTCAATACGCCTGAAATAGCTATGGACCAGGTCAAAAGAGAAATTGTGCGTATGGCCAAGACCGCTAAAGAGGCCTTCAGAAAAGCTATCGAAGGGATTATAGAAGATGACAGAAAGAAACTGGACTCCGTAAATGAGATAGAAGATTTTATTGATTCTTTGCAGTATGAAACTACATCCTATCTTTCCAAACTGTCTGTCCATGCAATGGAGGATGGAATTTCTGTTAAATTGCCTGTGATGCTGCACGCTGTGAACGACCTTGAGAGAGTTGGAGACCATGCGGTTAATATCGTCGAGATTGCTCAGCGAAAAATCGACCAGAAGCTCACTTTTAGTGATGCAGCAATAGCTGAGGCGGAATTATTGAGGAAAAATGCGTACCAGATGTTCGATAATGTCATAGCAGCATTGGAAAATGGGGATATAAAGGCGGCCAATGCGGCGCTGGACATAGAAAGGCAAATAAATAAGGCGCAGATGGATTTTCGCCGCAGCCATGTCCAGCGGATGAGTGAAGGTGCTTGTTCGCCTGAAACAGGGCTGATATTTATTGACATGGTCGATAATGTTGAAAAAATCGGGGACCATCTGACCAATATCGCCCAGGCTGCAATAGGGGGGCTGCAATGGGAAGGAATAAAGCCCAAAAAAATCTACACCGATTAAAAACCGTCTTTTTTATTATTGTCAAATTAACAGGTTCAAGTTACAATTATTCTTATGAAAAATCTGCATCGAGATTTTGTAATTTTAATGTTCTGCCTTTTATTGCCGGTCGGCTTTGTCTTTTCCGCTGAATCAGAAGACAGCAGGGCAG
>CAZYWY010000302.1:0-1056 GCA_964651605.1 uncultured Pirellulales bacterium
ACAGCCAATATGTATCGAATGGGCTGCACATCTGCTGCAACCTGCACCAGGCCCAGTTGTATTATGCCTTCCTTGTGCCGGAAACTTTCTCTTGATTATGGGCCTATGCTCGAGATGATGGAGGCCTTTATTCGCTTTGGAGGCGGTACTTCGCAGCGGACAAAAATCTTTGTCGCTTCCGGCATCAGGCACGATATTGCTCTGCAAAGTCCCGAATATATAGACCTGCTTGTTCGGCATTTTGTAGGGGGACATCTGAAGGTTGCGCCGGAGCATTACTGTCCCTTTGTTCTGGAACTGATGGGAAAGCCCTCGTTTGAGGTATTTGAGGAATTTGAGCGGCATTTTACCGAGGTCTGTCGGCGGGCAGGTAAAAAGGCGTATCTTGTGCCTTATTTTATCAGTGCTCATCCCGGCACCAGGCCTGAAGATGCACTTAAACTTGCCGAATATCTTATTAAACGTTCCTGGCAGCCAAGGCAGGTGCAGGATTTTGTCCCTGTGCCGATGACGCTTTCAACTGCGATGTATGTAAGTAAAGCGGATACAAAAGGTCGTAAAATTTATGTCCCGCAGTCCAGACGTGAAAAACGCCTGCAGGCGGCACTGTTGCAGTATTATCAGCCGTCGAACAAAAAAATCGTAAGCGAATTTCTCAGACAGCAGGGGTGTCTGGATTTGTTGTCAGAGGTAAATCGCCTGAGTAAAACGGGACACCGGCATAAAAAGCCCTCTTGAAAAAAGCACATACAGATTATTATACTATGCCCTTCCTTATTTCAGGACATTTTACGGTTCAGACAAGGATAGATGTATGCAAAAAAATCTGCAGGAGGTAATAACTCTAACGGTATTTGTGCCTTTTGCGGTTTTTTTATATGAAAGAGGAACTTCGGCTGGATTATCTCTGGGCGGGGCTTTACATCCTCGCAGCAGTTTTTTTCCGACAGAAGATGTTCGGTATGTGAAAATAAATTACAACCCGTTTTATACAGCTCGCCGTCAGACCAACGGCGAGGTTATTCTTTAGTATCTAAATTTTCAGGCAGATTGCTG
>CAZYWY010000302.1:1066-3124 GCA_964651605.1 uncultured Pirellulales bacterium
TTCTGTCTTGGGTTTTTCAGCTTTGGATTTTTCTGCAGCAGCGGCAGGCTCAGCAGCAGGAGCAGCAGCAGTTCCGACAGCAGTGGCAGCTTCTGTACCCGGAGCTTCCTTTATCTTTTTGCCTGCGTGGCTCTTGCGATGAGCAACCTTCGGCAGGCCAAGCAGAGAATCGCCTTCCGACCAGCGTTCCTCTTCCTTAAGTTTTTCAATACGTTCAGCCCGGCTCAGGACATTACGATGTCTGGCCAAAGCCCCTTTAATTTTCAACGAACGGTCAACCGACATTAAATACTCCTGTAACTAATTTACTTTTTCGCCGTACGCATCGCCGAAATAATTTGGTGCAAAAGATTCATAGCCGCTTGGCGCTTTATATTTTTTTCCTAAATCTTTAATTTTCATTTTTAATTCATATCCTGCTGTGCCAGGGTTGCCCGGGTCCTCGACGAACCTGGCCGTTGTCCGCAGATAATACATATTATCGTTTTTCTGAACAATTTCAGTCGAAACGCCGTTTTTTTCAAAGTACAGTCTGGCGGCCTCCAGGTCGGCTTTTGCCCTGTAGCGTGCCAGAACAAGCACATTTTTTCCTGCTGAATCAGCGGCACTTGCGCTGCTGCCTCCAGCGGGAGTTACTGTTGTTCTGGTTGGTGTCGTTCCACCAGAACTGCCGGTATTGGTATTTGTACCGGTTCGCGCTGCCGGATTTGTCGAGGCATTTCCTGGTATCCTTTGGGGCGTTGCCTGCTTTGGAGGGGTCGGTGCTGAATATTGACCGAGCCTGAAAGTCAGCAGCAACACTAAAACAAGCCCCATAGCCACCACAACTGCGATTTGATACGGAACCGACAGCTCTATTCTGCCGGAATTGAACTGCACAATTCTTGGTTTTTTCCACCAGGGAATCGTAGTTTTCGGTTCATTAACAACGGTATTTTGTTCGCTGACGGGTTTATCCTGAGCAATTTTTTGAGGATGCAGCCTTTCTATAGTATCACTGTTTCCGGTCTTCTGCCGGGTCTGACTCATAACCTCATAGAGAGCCTTTCTTCCTCTATCTCGATATCGTGCCATACCAAACCAGTAATAATCATTATTTGCGTATATTATACAAGCTCATTTTCAAATTACAATACAATATCTAAATAGAATTTGCAAAACTTACCGGAAAACCGTGAGTTTTGGCCCTGCCGGTTCACTTTACTTAAATAAGCCGTCCGAATAAAGTTAAAGGGCTGGTTTTTGTGATTTCTACTTGTACAAAATCTCCTGCCAGTGATTGCGGGCAGTCGAATACGACTATGTAATCTGTGGCAGTGCGTCCGGTTAGTTGCGGATTGTCTGTCTCGGCAGCGGAAGGGCGGTTTTTCTTGCTCAAACCTTCGACAAGAACCGTTACCTGCCTGTTCAGAAATTTAGCGCTGAGCCGTTCGCTTATTCTTTCCTGGACGGCGAGAAGCTCGATGTTTCTCCTCTTTTTAACTTCAGCAGGTATGTTGTCCTGCAGTTTTTTATCGGCGGCAGTGCCTGGCCGGGGGGAGTATTTGAAAATAAAGGCATTTCTATATTCTGCTTTTTCGGCGAGATTTACTGTTGCCTGAAAATCCTCTTCTGTCTCGTCAGGAAAGCCTACGATAAAATCACCCGCAACAGCAATATCCGGCACGATGGAACGGGCTTGAACGAGGAGCGCCAAATAACCTTCGGCGGTATAATTGCGGTTCATCGCCCGCAAAATTCTATCTGAGCCGCTCTGTGCAGGCAGGTGCAGATAGGGACAAACCTTCTGCGAATCAGCCATAACCTGCAGAATGTCATCGAAAAACTCTTCCGAAGGATAGCTCGTGACAAACTTGAGCCATTCTATACCGGCTATATCGCTTCCTGCTGCGAGCAAATCCGCCAGAGACCATATTTTACCAGCCTGTTTGTATTTATAGGAGTTGACGGTCTGACCCAAAAATGTAACCTGCCTGACGCCGTTGTCGGCCAGTTTTTTCATTTGTTCGAGAATGGATTGCGGCGACCGGCAGGATTCCGGCCCGCGCACATAAGGCA
>CAZYWY010000303.1:0-3110 GCA_964651605.1 uncultured Pirellulales bacterium
GAGTTTTTTATTGGTGGCTGTGATGATACGAACATCAGCCTTAACAGGTGAAATACCGCCCACTGGCTCATAGGTCTTGTCCTGTAAGACACGTAACAGTTTGACCTGAACGGAAGCAGAAACATCTCCGATTTCATCCAGAAATATTGTACCTCCCTGTGCTAAAGCAAATCTGCCGGGCTTGTCCTTTTTGGCGTCCGTAAACGCGCCCGCTTTATAGCCAAATAGTTCTGACTCGAGGAGAGTATCAGGCAAAGCCCCGCAATTAACTGCTACAAAAGGTTTGTCCTTTCGAAAACTTAAGTTGTGAATGGCTCTAGCAAAAAGTTCTTTGCCTGTACCGCTTTTGCCTTCAATTAGAATCGTTGTATTACTTTCAGAAATGTTTGGAAGAATAGCAAAGAGATTCTGCATTTTATGGCTTTGGCTGATAATATCCTCGCATGAATACCGGCCTTCGATTTCCTTGCGGAGTTGTTCAATCAAACTGGTGTCACGAAATGTTTCAACCCCTCCGATAACCTTGCCTGTTTTATCTTTTAACAAAGCGGTGGATATAGCAATTGCCCGCTTTTTGCCCTGTACATCAATAATATGAACGGCTTTATTCATTATCGGCTTGCCGGTCTGCATAGTTGATGCCAGCGTGCATCCGGTTTCACAAGCATCTGAACGAAGAATGTCCCTGCAGTATTTGCCGATAGCTTCCTGCCGGCTGATGCCGGTAATTTTTTCTGCTGCATGATTAAAAGAGGTAATCTTCCAGTCTAAATCGACTGTAAAAACGCCCTCACTTACCGAGTCCAATATAACATTTTGTTCTGTATTTTCCATTTCCTATCATAAACAATATAGCACAGATAGTTGCAAAATGCAACTAATGTTGCAAATTTACTCGGCCTTTTTGCTTTGCAAACGCAAGATTTCTCACCGAATCCTTACTATAAGTGAAGTTGTTATCAATTCACAACCCGAAAATAGAGCAATAGCCGGTCCAATTGAAAAATCAAGATAGTATGCAAACAGCACTCCAGCCAATCATTGAACGCTCGGTGGCGGCATTTCTCAAGTGTGGGGATTTGCACGTGAGCTTTGCCCGAGTGCGCTGCCCGGGCTACAAACACGAGATGTTTTTGGTTTATTCCTGCAAACAGCGCTGTACCTGTCCTTCCTGCCACCAGAAACGCACCCTGCTGACTTCCATGCACATAGCCGAACAGGTTTGCTTTCCTGTACGCAAAGACAGGTTGTTTTGACCATACCTTAAAGTCTGAGACCGGCAACAGCCCAGGGACCGCTATGTTGGTCCCTATGCTGTCTTTTTCTCTTGAATCGTTATCCCCTCTGGTGATATAATCACTCCTATAAGTAGAAATCGAATATCCTATCAGTAACGTGTCGCTTAGTTGCGGGTTTGTTGCCAAGCAGTTCGACGGATATTATTTCATGAGTATTGAAGTTATCTCCGAACCTCAGGCAAAGTATTGAATATGAAAACACACCGGATCATTATTAGTCTTGGTGTCTTGGGCGTTACGCTGGCGAGCCTGTTGGTCGGCTGCTCATTGGACCGAACCCGATCGCGAACTGACCCGGTGGGCCAGGTATCGAAGAATCGCTACATCATGCCCACAAGCCAAATTCTGACCCCCGCCGGTAAGCAAATACGATTGCCAGGACTGCGTCCCCAGGCACTGGCATTAAGTCCTGATGGCGAATTGCTGGTGACTTCGGGCAACAACAATCAGCTTTACGTTATTGACCCTGCATCCGGGGACATTATCCAAAAAGTGGGTATGCCTGGAAACAACGCCGAATCCAGGAGAGACTCCAGTGCTTTGCTGAGCTTAACAGGCTTAATCTTTTCTCCTGATGGCAGGCGTATTTACCTTTCCAATGTACGAGGTGACGTGAAAGTCTTTTCTGTGGAGGGGAAAAAGGTCAGCCGATTGAAGAAATTTCCCATGCCAACTATCAGGACTCCCAGACGTATGCAAGAGGTCCCAACAGGATTGGCGGTCTCGGCGGATGGACAACGGCTGTACGTGGCTGGTAACATGGGCAATAAGCTGTATGAATATGATACCGAGACAGGCGAGGTCCTGCGAAACTGGGACACGGGTGTGGCTCCATTCGATGTGGTGCTTGCAGCGGGTAAAGCCTATGTCAGCAATTTAGGTGGTCGATTGCCCGGCGAATCAGATATAACGGCTTCTGCGGGAAAAGAAATCCAGGTACGAGTCGATCCGGAGAGTTATATTGCCAATGAAGGTTCGGTAAGTGTCATTGATCTTGCCACTGGAGAAGTAAAAGATGAAGTAATAGTCGAGCTGCATGCCTCTGCTCTCGCAGTGTCACCCGATGGTAAATATGTGGTCGTAGCTAATTCTGGTAGTGACACGCTGAGTGTCATCGACACCAAAACCGATCAAGTCATTGAAAAAATATGGGTGCGTCAATCCCCGGGAGACCTGTTTGGAGCGCAGCCTAATGCACTGGCATTTCATCCGGATGGCAACCGATTGTTTGTGTGTAACGGCACCCAAAACGCAGTTGCCGTAGTTCAATTTGAACCGGCCGAAAAAAAGTCAGCCGTAGTGGGTCTAATTCCTGTGGGCTGGTTCCCCGGCGCAGTTGCGGCGAATGTTACTCATAAATTAATTTGTGTGGCAAACATCAAGGGCATAGGCGCGGCCAAAGATTTTAAGCCGGAGGATAAGATTAAGCTTCGTTCCAAGGACTTCTATGGCACGCTATCGTTAATTCCTTTCCCCTCCGAAAAAGAGCTATCTTCCCTAACAAAGACCGCACTGCGTAACATGCATTATCCGAGGCTCGAACAAGCCAAATTGCCACCGCGTCCAGAACAACCAGCTCGACCAGTGCCTGAGCGAGTGGGCGAGCCCAGTGTATTCAAACATGTCATTTACATTATTAAAGAGAACCGAACCTATGATCAAGTCCTCGGAGATATGCCGGAGGGTAATGGTAATCCTGAATTATGCACGTTTGGTGAGAAAATTACGCCCAATCAACACAATATCGCCCGTGAATTTATCCTGATGGACAATACCTACTGTTCAGGTGTGCTGAGCGCTGATGGCCATCAG
>CAZYWY010000304.1:0-1846 GCA_964651605.1 uncultured Pirellulales bacterium
ACTCGCCCGTCATCAGCTCCATCCGTGATGGAGCTTGAATAAGAAATGGTCGTCCCCATTGTGGAACATTAGGATTTTGCCACAATCGCTGGGGTATTTGTTCGACGTCGGGCCCGATATATGTTATTGATGACTTTTCAATCTGTATCTTTGTCGAGCTGTTGATTTTCATAAGCTCTACAACCATTCCCTCGTGAATTTCTCTAATCTGGTCTTCGGTAGCATAGCCAATAATATTAATGATGTCGTTACCGGTTACAGTAAGTATCGGGTCTCCGCTTAAAACGACCTCTCCCTGCCTTCGTAAAATTTGGCTGACCACACCATCAAAAGGAGCTTTTAACTCCAAAGCACTGCGTTTGTCTATGGATTCAATCTGTTTCATCACTTCATTCATTCGCTGTTGCTGGACCGCTATTGCTTTGCGTATAACATCCAATACTCCGTCTATCGACGGATTATAAGGCTGTTGTTGCAGATATTCTTTCTGCTGCTGTACAGCTTGTTCTAATGCAAGATTTGCTTGTTTCAGCAGATTCTCATTTTCTTCGATTTTCTTTGCCAGAGCATCATACTGGGTCTTTGTTTTTTGCAGCTCATAAGGTGCGACGACCTTTTTTTCCAGCAGCTCATCGGTGATTTTTACATCAATAGCCAGATTCTCCAGCGTTATTTTATCGCTTTCAATCAATGCTTTAAGCCTTAGTACCTCAAGAGTTATGTTCTCCACATCGGTGGAAAATCTCCTGGCGTCGCTGATTCGACCGGCCTGTCGGTCGGCTTTGTCGGCAAGTAAATTCTCCCGTGCGGGAATTAACTGAGCGCTCAGGTGTTCAATCTCCGCTGATATTGTCTTCAACTGCTCCTGCAATTCAGAACGAGACTGTTGTTCCTCAGGTACGGTATTGACCATTGCAAGGGTTTGTTCTTTCGTCACTCTTTCAAACAGTCGGACAGGGACATCTATCAGCCTGCTCGGGCAGGTGACTGCAATTTGACCTACCTGACCCTGTGCGATTCCCAGGATTTCGAAATGTTGTGAGCGATTGATGAAAAGACCTGTTACAATTATGACGGCTACCAGCCAAACCAGTATTGGAAGCAGATGCAATCGCCAGTTATATGAAAACTTTTCAAAATTAAATATTTTCATACCAAATCTATATCTCCAGGAGACGCTCCTGCATTGTCAGGCTGATATTCACTATGCCATCAATACTTTGCAACTCGGAAAGCATTTGCCGGCTGTTTGCCGTATTACGTATAATCAACTGATAAGCATACTCCATTTCCGGTCCTCCAATGCTGGTGTTTTGGGCTGAAATAAGATTAGAACTACTGCAGAAACGCTCGAGAATCTCAGAAACGTACTCTGCTGATACTTCGGGGCTTGCAAGTGTAAATCTCAAGAAACCGTTGTGCGGCTCCCGTGTCCCGAAACTCGCAACATAAAGATACATCGCAATCAGACTCAGAAAAATTGTCCCGATTATGGCAACACCATATCTCTGAGAACCTGCCGCCATTCCCACAACCAGGCAGCAGAAAATGAATGCAACGTCCCTGGTATCTTTAATGATATTGCGAAAACGAATAATAGCCAAGGCTCCCATCAGGCCGACGGCAGTAATAATACTGGAGCCGATGACTGCCATAACCATTGCCACCACCACCGTAATCAGTATCAGTGATTGCACAAAAGACCGGGAATACGACAGGCCGCTATGAGTGAAGTAATAGACCCAGGCAAGAACCTGTCCCAGGACAAAGGCCAGCAATAGTGACAAAAGGACACTTACGGGGTCAAACAATTCTCCTGTCAAAGGAGTCTCTTCCAGTACCTGCC
>CAZYWY010000304.1:1856-3106 GCA_964651605.1 uncultured Pirellulales bacterium
AATCCCGCTTATCGAAGAAGAACCTTCCAAAGATTGCCAAATTCTGTCCATAGTTAAAATGTCTCTACTTCGGGAGCGCAAAATTTTAATAAACAGGACTCTTTGATTGATAAGACATATTTAGATATTGAATTCTGCATCAAATCAAAGTGTCTGACCATCCTGTTGAGCCATAACGGGTAATGACCGTTAAACTTTATCTCCATAATAACACTACCCTGGGTGCAGGAATGTCGCTGCCATCCCTGCCCGCCCAGTCTGACTTCTGGTAAGTTAGTGACACAGTACGCAAGCTGCCTGTCAAAAGTAATTCTCAATTTGTTGTGGAAATCATCTTCGTAGGCCTGTCGCATATAACGAATAAGAACTACGGGCCCGGCTTGAATACTGTCGGAGTATAATCGAAACTGGTTGATTGCCAGCTCCTCGGTGATGTCACTTTGTGCCGGTATAGAACGGCCGGTGAACAAGGTCTCTATATTATGGTCCATAATTCGCATGCGACTTTTGACAATTATGGAGTTAATCCGTCGTTTAATCTCCAAAAAACGCGGATAACCGGGATCGTCGGTGTAGCTGCGTATGCGAAGCTTGAATCGATTCTTTAGACCCGTGAGACTTTCCCTGCACAAATGCAAATCCGGGGAATCCATGTATAGACTGGCTATCGGATAATAGCCATTTAGCCGCAATTTACAATATTTGTCCAGATGCATATAGGAGTTTATATATTGTACTATCCCGGCCGCTGTTGATTCAGTTATATAATATTTCAATTCGTAGCGGCTTGCGCTGACAGGACTGCGAGTTAGTTGGAAAGCCTTTTCATCGCTGACAGAAATATCCTTTTGACGGTAAGAAAGGTCGAAATTATGAAACTGCCCTTGTTTTGCTGCTGTATCACCAAACATAACAACTTTCTATTTAGACCTTTTAGTATGCCTCTAATAAAATTCCCGTCAAACTATACAAATACAGTTGCATTTACACTTTGCCGAATATTTCCATCCTCCCTGATATAATTGACAACCGACCTCTGAAAATATCTTTTGGAAAACTTACTCATTTTAACAAATTTATAACAGAAAAGTCAATAGAAACCCTGAAATAACCTAGGTTTTTGCCCGGTTTAGACAGTTGCGCATTGTCGGCCTTCGCATAAAACCACTAAAAAACGGGTAATCACGTGAAGCAAAGGCTTGAATTGAAAAACTTTATTTGTTAATATAAGTAAAAAGCAGGTTCAGGTG
>CAZYWY010000305.1:0-3104 GCA_964651605.1 uncultured Pirellulales bacterium
CTCAATACTCAAATCGAGAAATTAAAGAGCGACCTTAACTCCGCAATATTGGCACGTGATGAGGCTAATCGACGGGTACAAGACTGGGCTAATATCAACAAGCAGTTCACTGAAACCAACAATCAGCAGGCTGCGATTTTGGAAGGCACCCTTGCTGAAAATACAAAAATCAAAGAAGAACTGGGAAAAACCAAAATACAACTCCAAGAAACAGATAATATTCTTCTTCAGAAAAATGCATTAATCGCAACGCTCAATACCGAGAAAAGACAGTTAATTGAGGAAAAAACTGCTTTGCAGGACACATTGGATAAGTCTCTGCAGGCATCGGGCAAAACTTTAATTACACCTGCACCTGTTACACAAGCAAATGATATAGCTAAACCTGCGCCGGCAGTACAAGCAATAGACCTCAAGGGAAAGATAAGTGCGCTTGATTTAAAAAATTCGACTGCAAAAATAGACCTCGGAGCTGCTGTTGGCGTGAAACAAAAAATGATATTTTATATATGGCGAGGCGAAGATTTCATCGCCCAGATAGATATATTCGAAGTTGACCAAAGTTTTGCCGTTGGTACGCTGGAACTGGTACAGAAACCGCCAAAGGTTGGCGATATTGTAAGCACTAATAATATATAAAAATGAGTAAATGTACAGGTGAGTATGGCATATCAGCTCATCAGTTCACAAACTCATAAAAATATTCAGAGGTATAAAAATGAGTCCTAACGGACAGCCGGAAATCAGAAAAAAAGCTGACGACCTCTACACAGCAATACTCGCTTTGGCGTTCGGGGCTGTTTTCGCTACCGCAGCGCTGGTTGCCTACAAGTGTTTCATACAATACGGCACAATATTTAGCATATCTTCATAAATCCCTATTGACAATATAATCCTGCCCTTGTATAAACAGTTCAGTACTGGGAATTGTCAGTTATACAGTAATAAAGTTGATAGCCATTTCCTATAAGGACTTTTTCAGAGAAAGGAATCGAACGTGTTACTGGACAGAGTTTGGGGTTGGTTCAGTATGGATATGGGTATCGACCTTGGTACCTGTAATACCTTGGTTTGTGTCCGCGACAAAGGTATTGTTCTAAATGAACCTTCTGTTGTTGCCGTCCGCAAGGGAACTAATATTGTCCTCAATGATGGTCAGGCAGTCGGCCTTATGGCTCGCGAGATGCTGGGCAAAACCCCTGGCTCAATAAGCGCAATCAGACCATTGAGAGACGGAGTAATCAGCGATTTTGAAATTACCGAGGCAATGCTCGGTTATTTCATTCGCAAGGTACATGGCCGAGGCGGGCTTATCAGGCCGAGGGTAGTAATCGCCGTGCCAAGCGGCATAACTGCCGTCGAGCGCAGGGCGGTTATTGACAGCGCCGAACGCGCAGGCGCACGAAAGGTATTTCTGGTCAATGAACCAATGGCAGCCGGTATCGGGGCAGGCCTGCCAATTACCGAGCCAACTGCCTCAATGATAGTCGATATAGGCGGCGGAACGACAGAGGTAGCCATAATGAGCCTGGCCGACCTTGCAACCGCCGAGTCTATTCGCATCGGCGGTGATGATATGGATGAAGCGGTAATTAATCACCTCAAAAAAACTTACAATCTTCTAATCGGTGAAGCAAGGGCAGAGAAAGTCAAAATCCAAATAGGCTCTGCTGCTCCGCTGGAAGAAGAGCTGACTATGGAAATCGCCGGCAGAGATACCATATCCGGCCTGCCAAGAAAAATCGTGATAACCAGCGAGGAGATTCGCGAGGCACTGAAGGACCCGATTGCAGCAATCATCGATTCGGTTACGATGACGCTGGAAAAAGCCGAACCGGAACTGGCGGCAGATTTGATTGACAACGGCATACATATTTGCGGCGGCGGCTCGTTGCTGCGGGGTATGGATACGGTTCTTGCAAATGCAACAGGGTTGAAAGTTGAACAGGTAGAAGACCCTCTAACCTGTGTTGCACGCGGCACCAGTGTATATCTCGAAAATCTCGAGATATGGAAAGATACAATGGACCATGGTGAATATGGATGGGAGTAATAAGTAGATGAGTAGATAGGTAGAAGAGTAAATGAGTACGATAACTCATAAACTCATAAACTCATAAACTCATAAACTCAACTTATGGCATGGAAGCGGTCGAAATTCAGGTCTGGTAACCATCATAAATCTCGTCTGGATGCCATCTCAAAACGGATGTTATTCACCTGGTGTATGCTTGGCAGCTTGATAATTTTTTATTTGCCGGATAAAACCGCAAGTCAGTTTCAGCTTACTTTTGCAAGTGTGTTTCGCTGGCCTTTGAAAATCGGCAAGAACTATTCTCTTTCAATGCCTGTAAAACAGTCTTTTGAAAGTCGGCTCAGCAATAATGAGATTACACTTAAAAACCAGGTTGTTGACCTCCAGAAAGCTCTACAGGAGGCTTACAAAAAGATGGAGCTGATTTCCGGCCTGAGAGAGTATCTACCTCTTGAAAGAGCGAAGCTCCGGCTGGCCGGGGTAACGACTACCACAATCAGCAGTAACCGTTCCAATCTTATAATAGACCAGGGCAGTGACGACCAGGTAGCAGCTAATCAGTATGTCTTCGCTCAAAACAGCGTAATCGGTACAATATCAGAGGTGGCAAATAATAGCGCACGCGTGAAATTATTCACCGACCCGGACTCAAAAATCGGCGTAAAAATCGGAAATTTGGATGCAAAACGAACGATGGTTGGCGCCGGGAACAAATCGGCTAAAGTGCTGGATATGCAGATAACGCACAAAGTTAAGGCAGGTGACAATGTGTACGCCGTGGAAAAAGCGGGGTTTTTGGATACGCCAATGATTGTCGGTACGGTTGCCAAATGTCAAAGGAGCGATAAAGAGCCTACTGTGTTGGATATAACCGTCCAGCCGGCCTGTGATATAGAAAAGATAGAAAATGTAATTGTGCTTATACCGAATCCGAAAAAGTAACGGGCCCGCACAATATGGGTCCCAACGCAGGGCTGCCGGGGATATGTAAATGCGATGGCTGCGGTTCGCTTTATTAGTTTGTTTGGCCTCGATTCTGCAGGCCGGTTTTCTGTCGAACCTGAATATC
>CAZYWY010000306.1:0-3083 GCA_964651605.1 uncultured Pirellulales bacterium
ATGACTTTTGCTCTTGTCAAGTCTGATTCGCTAAGTGTCCTTTTGAAAGGTGACAAATCCCTTTTTTTGATACTGATAATGTGGTTTTTGTGAGAACATTTGGAAAAATTACTCCCGAAATCCGTGAAAAATACACTATTTTGCGAACTTTTTTGGAAAAAAAAACAAAGTTTTGTTCTTGCTTTCCTTTATAAAAAAAGTAGATTGTAATGTTTCTATATTAGATGAATTACGGTTTTTAATAATATGTGCAAGACAGAACAGGAGTTTTGTAGATGTCCAGAGAGTGCTATTTTACAGGCAAACGAACGGTTTCCGGTATGAGTATCTGCCGAAGAGGAAAAGCCAAATATCTCGGCGGCGTCGGTAAAAAGATTACCGGCTACACCCTGAGGAAGTTTAAGCCAAACATACAGAAGGTTCGGGCTGTCATTGACGGCAGAGTTTGCAGGGTGCAGGTTTCTGCAAAAGCCATACATATGGGGCTGATAACCAAACCGCAGAAACGCAATTATGTTCCCGCTGAGAAGACAACCGGCTGACAGCGGTCGGTTTCATAACAGGATACTTAAAAGCGGGGTGAAATTGGCCTCGCTTTTTCTTTTTTGGCTGGGGAAAAATGGCTGACAACATTGACCGCATACAGGTGAAAAAAGTCGCAAAGCTGGCCAGGCTGGAATTGACCGATGCCGAAATTGACGAATTTACTGGCCAGTTGGCTGCAATCCTCGAATACGTCCAGAAAATCAACCTGCTCAACACGCAGGATGTTGAGCCTTTGGCGCATTGTCTGCCTGTCAGCAATGTTTTTCGTGAGGACGCTGTTAAAGAGTCACTCGGTACAGAAAAAGTACTGGCCAATGCCCCGCAGCGGGATGATAAGTTTTTCATAGTACCGAAAATCCTCGATGAAGGCGGCGGCGCATAAGAACCCGGCGAGTGTTGAATATACAAATTATGAATATCACAGAGTTGACTGCCAAAGAATTAAAAGAGGAAATTACTGCACGGCGAATAAGCAGCGTCGAGGCAACAAAGTCTGTCTTTGAACGCATCAGCAAATATGAGCCGGTCATCGGCGCCTATATCAGCACGTTCGAGCAGCAGGCTTTGGCCTGGGCGAAAGAGGTCGATGACAAAATCGCAGCCGGCAGGGCGGTCGGACTGTTGGCGGGCGTGCCGGTGGCTGTCAAAGACAATATGTGTACCACCTTCGGTGCGACTACTTGCGCTTCAAAAATACTGGAAAATTTCCACGCCCCTTATGATGCAACCGTAGTTAAAAAGCTGCTTGCAGCCGATGCAGTAATAATCGGCAAGACCAATATGGACGAGTTTGCGATGGGTTCAAGCACGGAGAATTCCGGCCTGAAAAAGACCGTCAATCCGTGGGACATCAGCCGGGTGCCGGGCGGAAGCAGCGGGGGTTCTGTTGCTGCGGTTGCCGCCGATTTGTGTTTTGCCGCTCTCGGCTCTGACACGGGCGGCTCGATTCGTCAGCCTGCCTCTTTTTGCGGCGTAACAGGATTAAAACCTACCTACGGCAGGGTGTCACGATATGGCCTGGTTGCCTACGGCTCAAGCCTCGACCAGATTGGGCCTGTAACCGGCACAGTAACAGATGCGGCTTTGATGATGAATGTCATAGCAGGTCACGACCCAGCCGACAGTACAAGCGTAAATGAGAAAATGGCGCCTGTTAGTGATTATCTGCAAAATCTCGATGAGCTGGTCCAAAATCTCAAAATAGCGCTCGTCCCGCAGTTTATCGCCGGTGCAGAGCCGCAGGTGCAAAAGGCAATAGCTGAAGCTATAAATTTATATAAAAAACTCGGAGCGGAAATTCTTGAGGTTCAGATGCCTCATCTGGATTATGCAATCGCTGCCTATTACATCATTGCTACCGCTGAGGCATCGAGCAATCTGGCACGCTATGACGGCGTGCATTACGGCTACCGCTCCGAAAACCCTTCTGATTATGTCGAGGTTTATACAAAGTCACGAGCCGAGGCATTCGGCAAGGAAGTCAAAAGGCGGATTATGCTCGGCACTTATGCACTTTCGAGCGGTTATTACGATGCCTATTACCTCAAGGCTCTGAAGGTCAGGAATCTGATACGTGGTGACTTTACGGATGTATTCGGGAAGTGTGATTGTATTATGATGCCGGTAGCGCCTACAACGGCATTTAAAATAGGCGAAAAAACCGATGACCCTCTTAAAATGTATCTTTCCGATGTTTATACCATAGCTGCCAATCTGGCGGGCGTTCCTGCAATCAGCATCCCCTGCGGCTTCGATGAGCAAAACCTGCCGATTGGTTTGCAGATTTTAACTCAGAATTTTACCGAAGCTCAACTGCTGCGAATAGCAAGGATGTTTGAAAAAGAAACAGACTGGCACGAGAAAAAACCGATGATTGTAAAATAATTTAATAATTATGAAAATTTCCAAGGATAAGCTGTCGCTGGCTGGAGAGTATGCTGTTGCAAGTGAGATTTGCAGAAGAGACATTTATGCCCAGTTGACTCTTGGGAAACACAAACGAACGGACATACTGGTTGATAATGAAAAAAACGTACTGAGAATACAGGTTAAAAGCAAGCAGGGCGGGAAGTGGCCCTGGCTGCAATTTGACGAAGAGGAAGATAATCTTATCTGGGTCTTTGTGGATTTTGAAAAGTCGGAAAACGAGAAGCCTGATTTTTATGTCCTGACCAATAAGGAGTTTGGAAAGTTGTGGAAGGATGAAACAAAACGGCAGAACAATGAAATACCCAAGATAAATCAGGATATGATTGAACAATATAAAGACAAGTGGTCTAAACTAAAGGAAGTTCTTTGAGCGAAATATCGATGGCAGTATTACTGTGGACAGGACAGCCGTCAAATGGATAAATTGCAATATAAAACTATCGTAGGTCTGGAGATTCACGTTCAGCTTTTTACAAAGAGCAAGATGTTCTGCGGCTGTGCGGTGGAATTCGGGGCAGAGCCTAACAGCAGGGTCTGCCCGGTCTGTCTGGGTATGCCGGGTGTGCTGCCTGTGATGAATAAGCGGGCGTATGAATATGCCGTTATGG
>CAZYWY010000307.1:0-3068 GCA_964651605.1 uncultured Pirellulales bacterium
GCTCCGACCCCAAACGCGACAAAAGCATCATCTGCGTCGTTGAGCAGCCCAAAGACCTTATCAGTATGGAAAAAACAGGCGTCTGCAAATGGGTCTATCACGTCCTGGGTGGCCATATCGCACCGCTCGATGGCATCGAGCCGGACGATTTAACTATCCGACAGCTTATTGAAAGGCTCAACAACGGCGATGTAAAAGAGCTTATAATGGCCACCAATCCCAATATCGCAGGCGACGGCACCGCACTTTATATAACCTCGCTGATTAGAAATAAAGCAATCAAAATCACCCGCCTGGCAAGAGGGCTTCCCACCGGCAGCACAATCGAATACGCCAGCGGCAAAATGCTCAGCGACGCAATCATAGGCAGACAAACTATTGATTAAGCTCGGTTTTTAAAAAAATGTTCAACTAAAACTGCCTTGTCAAGCGTCTTATTCATTGAAAAGTCTGGTTTCAGAAATTAAACTTAACAACGGCGAGACGTTTGAGCCGAGCCATAAGGTTTGTTGTGTAAGATATGGAATCCGACCGGCATTTAATTGATTCGCTCAATAAAGGTAATGCTGATGCCTTCGAGACTCTTTACTACCGGTATCGAGATTGGGTCTATAGTCTGGCCTGGCGTTTCACCGGCAGCCAGCAGGACGCTCAGGATATTCTTCAGAGTGTATTTATATATCTTCTGGAAAAATTCCCTGGTTTTGAACTATCCTGCGCAATGACAACCTTTTTGTATCCGGTTGTAAAAAATTTGTCCCTGAAACTCATCCACAGCAAAAAACGGTTCATTTCAATGCAGGATAACCAAATTGATTTGCCGGTGCCGGAAAAACCTGATGTAGCCGGTAGTCGAGCCGAGCTGGCAGAGGTTCTGGCAGTTTTGTCGCAGGAACATCGAGAAATATTGTTGATGCGATTTGTCGATGATATGCTGATTTCGGAAATAGCCGAAGCACTCAATGAATCCCTAAGTACGGTTAAATCCCGGTTATACCGGGCATTGGAGCTTCTGCGTCAGGACAGCCGGACGAAAAAGTACTTCCTCGAATAAAAAATCCGCTTTTTTTATAAAAATCTCCAAAAAAATGAAACTTTTCAGCCGGTTTGTTTGCTTAACATTATAGGAGTGATAATTATGATTGACAAAAAAGCACAATTTAATAGTGAATTTGAACCTGAGATTCCTGCCCGGCTGAAATCGGATTTGAACGCACTTTTCAAGCCCGATAGTTCTGTCCCTGCGGAGTTGGACAGAGCGGTTATGGACCGGGCCTGCCGGCATTTGCTTTCTGGGCAACGGCGGTGGTATCGTGCTATCCGTTGGGCTGGTTCGGTTGCCGCTGCTGCAGCGATTATTATCTTCGCCTGTGTTTTCTTTAACCTTAACCACAGTACGAACAGGGCTGATATAGACCACAACGGGCGGGTCGATATTCTCGACGCATTCAAATTAGCCCGCCAAATCGAGTCATCTGATGCACAAAATAAGAAACTGGATTTTAACGGTGACGGCGTTGTTAATCAGGAAGATGTCGATATTGTAGCCCTGGCGGCTGTACACCTTGATTAGGGAGCTTAAAAATGAGAACGGTTGCAATAACAATCATTACCTGTGCCTGCTTAATTGTGCCGGTTTTGGCTCGCCAGTCGCAGCGGTATGAAACTGCCCAGCCGGTAACAAAATTTGCACAACTGGATGTTTATATCGACAGCGGCAGCAGAGCGCTTGCGGCTTACCAGTTCGAACTGAAAGCCACATCGGGCAAAATCAAAATCGTCGGCGTTGAAGGCGGCCGGCATCCTGCATTTAAGAATCCGCCTTATTATGACACGGCTGCACTGGCCAAAGACCGCATAATCATCGCTGCTTTCAGCACCGACAAGGATTTGCCAAGCGGCAGGACTCGAATCGCAACAATCCATCTGCAAATAATCGGTGATACCCAGCCTCAGTATCAGCTTGAGCTGAAGGTCTCCGCTGATACGGCTGGCGAAGAAATACCAGCTAAAATTACATTCGATAAAGGAGAATAACTGTTATGAAGACGAGAAATTATTTATTCATCATTTCTGCTTTAGTATTGTTAAACCTGTCCGGTATTGTCACAGCACAGTGGACAACTCCAACCATACTATCTCAAGTGAATACGCCATCTGAAGTAAGCTGGGCATTTTCTTCCGCCGATGGGTTGACACTATATTTCGCCCGAGGCAGTACATATCAGATGTATCAGGCGACCCGGCCAGGTTCATCAGATACATTCGCCAGTATAAAGCAAATTAATGAGATGACCGGAGGTGATAACGTACAAAGTATGTGGATGTCACCGGACAACCTGCATATCTATTATTCAACAACGGAATCAGGTTCTGTCAGGCGAATAAAACAGAACACAAGAAACAACACCTCATCACGTTGGTTTGTGCCAATCAATCTGACTGAACTGAATAATCTTGGTGATGCGGGCAATCCAACGCTTTCGGCTAATGAGCGGAGTATTGTTTTTAATATACTGACTGTTGTTGATGGCAAAAGTTACGGGGCGTTGTATTGTGCAAGCCGCACCAGCAGTAATTCAGCTTTTACCGATATCAAGGCAATTCGAGAGCTTAATACCGCCGATGTAAGGGCACAATATCTCAGTTCCGATGGATTAACGTTGTACTTTTCCCGCAATGATAACGGTACGGTGCGTAATTACAAAAGCGCTCGTTCGAGCATAAGCAGCGCTTTCGGTACTGCTCAGCAAGTAACTTTGTGGCCGGATGGTTACGTACTTAGCAGTTTCAGTGCTGATGGCCGAACAGCATACCTGATTCGCAATGGAAATATTTATGTTTCTTCTTCAGAAAGTATAGCCGTATTAAAATGTAATAATAATACAGGGGAATTGTCAAATATTCAAAACATTAACATCAATGAGCTTGCAATAGGAAATTTTTATGATTTGAAATTAAGTAACGATGATAGATTTCTTTATGCTCCTTCTTTTCATACAAATGAAATTTGTTTATTTGAGAGAGATACAATTGTTGTGTCATGCAAACGGTATAACTACTAAAGT
>CAZYWY010000308.1:0-3064 GCA_964651605.1 uncultured Pirellulales bacterium
CCACCAGCCGGGTTTTTTGTCATCGGGATTGTTTCTGCCGGCAACGTGGGCATTACCGCTCAGTGCGTGGCAAATTAAAACCGCATTGTCGCCGGCGGCATTAAGACTGCCATAAGTCTCGTAAGAGACATCTATCGGCGCCAGAATCCTGCCGCAATCGAGCTTCAGCGGCTGCTGCGGCTCGACTACCCGCACTGTCTTTGTCTGAACTATGCCGACCGAATTGTCTGGAATTGCTGTCATTATTGTTTCGATGGGAGTACTTCTACCATTCTGTCAATGGCCTTGCGGGCTTTGTTTCTTATTTCTTCCGGTACTGTCACTATATACTTATAACGCTCTTTATCCGAGCCATCAAGTGACTCCAGAGACCAAAGCACTTTTTCGAGCGTGACTTTTTTCATATTGGGACAAACCGCCCTGTCTGCGGCGGCAATAAATTCCGCATCAGGATTTTCCTTTTTCAGCGTGTGGATAATGCCGACCTCTGTGGCCACTATAAATCGCCGAACATTGCTTTTGCGGGCAAAAGAAAGCATCTGGCTCGTGCTGAGTATTTCATCTGCTAAATTTTTCACCGGCTCGGTACACTCCGGATGAGCCATTACAACCGCATCCGGGTATTGTGCTTTAGCATTTTTTATATCTTCCTGTGTTATCATTACGTGGGTCGGACAATAACCCGGCCAAAGGACAAGCTCCCTGCCGGTTTTTCGGGCGACAAATTCACCGAGGTATCTGTCCGGCACGAAAATAATCTTTTGAGCCGCCGGCAGCGAATTAACCACCTCAACCGCATTGGAGCTGGTACAGCAGTAATCACTGTCAGCTTTTACCGCAGCCGGGCTGTTGACATAGCAGACCACCAACGCACCCGGATGTTTTTGCTTCAACTGTTTCAGTTGCACAGCGGTTATCATATCGGCCATTGGACAGCCGGCGTGTCGCTCCGGCAGAAGCACGGTTTTTTGCGGTGAAAGAATCGCAGCAGTTTCAGCCATAAAATAGACACCGCAAAATACAATCACCTTCGCATCGGTGCCCGCAGCTATTTTGCTCAAGCCCAGTGAATCACCGGTAAAATCCGCTATATCCTGTATTTGGCCTGGCTGATAATTATGAGCAAGGAGCACCGCTTTGTGCTTTTTCTTCAATTGTTCAATTTTTTCTATTAACTGTTTCAATACAATCTCCCGGAAACTTTATTTTCCGCCTTTATTATTGCTTTTGAAAATCAACTCCGCATTCTGTGTGGTAACAGTAACGCCAGGCGGTACTGACTCTTTTATCCAGACGTTTCCGCCGATTACGGCATCCTTACCTATTACCACATCGCCCAGTATTGTCGCCTCGGCATAAATTGTCACGTTGTCCTCGATTGTCGGATGTCTCTTGCCGCCCTTGATGATTTGCCCCCTTTCATCTTTCGGGAAACTCAATGCTCCGAGGGTCGCTCCCTGATAAATTTTTACATTGTCCCCGATAATCGTGGTTTCACCAATTACGACGCCCGTTCCGTGGTCGATGAAGAAATTTTTGCCTATTCTGGCGCCAGGGTGAATATCTATGCCTGTTTTGGAGTGAGCACATTCGCTCATTATTCTCGGAATCAAAGGCACATCCTGAAGATAAAGCTCGTGTGCAATACGGTAAGTCGCAATCGCAATAATACAGGGATAGCTTATTATAACCTCTTCATAAGACTGCGCAGCAGGGTCACCGTCAAAAGCTGCCCCGACATCACCCTTCAGAAGCTGCCTTATTTCAGGCAATCTGGCTATTAGCTGCGAAGTTGTCTGCTTTGCTTTTACTGCACAATCGCAATCCTCACAGTTTTTAATACTGCAGGCATATCTGAAGGCACGTTCGGCCTGTTCAGACAGCTCTGAATAAACCTGGCATAGAATATCGCCGACAATATAACCCAGGTTGGTTTTAGTAACCGCTCTTTTTCCGGTATAACCGGGGAACAGCAATTCGATAAACAAATCGAGAATTTCGAGAATTTTGTCCCGTGCCGGCAGATTAGCCGCATCAATGAAATTTATGCCGGAATCGTCTCTGTAGGTCTGTACGATTTTTTCAACCAGCTCCTGTATCGCACCGTCCCCCGCGTCTTTCTGTCGAAAGACAGAAGCGGGGGCGTCTGTAAGTTTGTCTTTTTCCATAGTTTAATCCTATATTTGATAATGTATATGCCTTGTTCTGCTAATCACATCTTTCAATGTTGTCGATTGCAAAACAGTCCTGACAGCCTTGTCAACCTCCGCCCAAACCTCTCTGGCAGAACAATTATCTGCCCGTGAACAATAGTCTTCATTTTTAACACATTCGACCGTAATTACAGAACCCTCAAGGCTGTTAAAACAATCGCTCAGGGTAATATTATTTGGCGGCCTGGCAAGGATATATCCGCCTTTGGAACCCCTGACACTGCTGACTATCCCGGTAGATTTAAGCATCGTCATAAGCTGCTCAAGATATTTAACCGATATCTGCTGCTGAGCAGCTATGTGTTTAAGCTGAACCGGCTCTTTGCCATAACTTTCTGCCAGTGCCAGCACCGCCCGTATTCCATATCTTGTTCGAGTCGAAAGTTTCATAATATTTTTTCCATTGTATTCCTATTATAATAGTAGTATATTATACGAATTATAGCAGTATTGTCTGCAAAAAAATTGTAAAAACTTACAAAAAAGCAGTTGGCTTGCAAAAAGCAGTACAAAAATCGGCTTTCTGTAAAAGTAAAAGCATTCAGGAGGCATAAAATGCGAATAGCAAAGGATTTAACCGAATTAACAGGCTCAACGCCGATGGTATGGTTAAACAGAGTTACTAAAAATTGCACGGCGAAAATAGCCGCCAAACTGGAATTTTTTAATCCAGCCAGCAGCGTCAAGGACCGAATCGGAGTCAGTATGATACTATCTGCCGAGCGTCAGGGCAAAATCAAGCCCGGAATGACCCTCATCGAGTCGACAAGCGGAAATACCGGCATAGCACTTGCCTGGGTTGCCGCTGCCAGAGGTTACAAGCTGCTCTTGACAATGCCGGCCTCAATGAC
>CAZYWY010000309.1:0-3057 GCA_964651605.1 uncultured Pirellulales bacterium
TTTGTGTCCAAAAGTAACCAAAATATGACAAAAAGTGCTCGTTTTAGGCAGTTTCGAAATATTGCCCATTTTAACGGCCAAAATCCTAAGTCCTTGTGACTTATGCACTTGTGACTTTTGCTCTTGTCAAGTCTGATTAACTAAGTGTCCAGTCGAGACGGTGACATACCCTAATTTTCAATACTGATAATGGGGATTTTGTGAAATCTTTAGACAAATGCACCCACGATATCAGTATGAAAAACTCGGTTTTTTAAAATAATGCACTGCCGTCAGAGGCAGGTTTTTCATCAGTACCAAATAATAATTACGATGTTAGGCTCTGTAGTTTTGCCCTGTACTTCTCCTGTAGTAATATTAGTGCGTTTAATCACGATATTCGGATTTTCCTTGAGCCAGTTTGTGATTTGTTCTTCAAGATAGACTAAAGCGCCTTGGTGCAATTTGGCAAAAAAGGTTTTCATCCCCTTGATACGTTCGGCAGGAATGGGGTCGTCGGCAGGCTTTATTACGGTTTGTTTTGGCGGCGCGGCAACAGGAATCGGTTCGGGGCTGCTGTCTCCCAGATTCAGCGGCGCATGTGATATGCCCGGTTTACTGGCAGGGATGGCTGGATTATTCGCATTTATGCCTTTGGAATTACTTGCGTTTATATTTTCCATAGTGTGCCTCCTGATAATAAAATGGTTTCACCAATAACTTATGTTGCCCTGCCACAACAAACCGATTGTTTTTGAATTATTAAGGTTATTATACGACTTTCTGAAGCAGGAGCAAGCAAACAAACTGCCTGCTGGGTAAAATGTTGCATTTTTTTAGACGAACAGGCAATTTTATGCTATTTTGAGCGATATGGCAGTCAAAAAGAAAAATATTACTGTCGGTTTTATCGCCCTGGGCTGTCCGAAAAATATGGTGGACAGCGAAAGAATGCTGGCGGAAATCGCACAGGGCGGATTTGTCATAACAGCCGAACCCCGCAGTGCCGATGTGGTTATCATCAACACCTGTGCGTTTATCGCTCCTGCCCGGGATGAGGCGTTCAAGACGATAAAAAAGTACGTCAGGTACAAAAACGGCCGCTCCCACAAACCTTCGAAAGTGATTGTGGCCGGCTGTCTGCCGGAGAAATCAGGCAGCACCATTGCCGGGCAAATCGCCGGCGTCGATGCCTTCGTAGGACTTGGCCAGCGGGATAATATCGCTGCGATAATTAAAAAAACGTTTTCGTTGCACGGGCTTCCGGTCCGTGGCTCCGCCGCTAAAACCATATGGCAGCAACCAGCCGTTTATCTGAGTGACCGGAAGTATAAGACTCTACAAGTGCCTGATGACCGTACAAGGCTGCTGCTCAATCCGCCGCACCGGGCATATTTGCGAATCAGCGAGGGATGCAACCACAGGTGCAGTTTCTGTACAATCCCTTCGATACGGGGCAAATTCCGTAGCAAAAGGCTATCACTCGTGCTGGCTGAGGCGCAGGAGCTTGTCAAGGCCGGCGTTGTGGAGCTGAACATAATCGCTCAGGATACCACCGGCTACGGCAAAGACCTGAAAATGCGGGATGGCCTGGCTGACCTGCTCAAAAAACTCGACAAAATCAACTCCCTTGTCTGGATTCGTCTGATGTATTTGTACCCGACGGGCATAACCGACAAACTGCTCGAGACGATTGCCCAAAGCCGTAAGGTTGTGCATTATCTTGATGTGCCGATTCAGCATGTCAGCGAGGAGATTCTTCGTTCAATGCGCAGGCCCGGCAGTGCGAGTCGGCTGCGTATGCTTATTGAAAAAATCCGCTCCGTTCTGCCGGACGTTATTCTGCGCACGACGCTGATAGTCGGCTATCCCGGCGAGACCGAAAGCCAGTTTCGGGAACTGCTCGATTTTATAAAATGGGCACAGTTCGATGCCCTGGGCTGTTTTACTTTCAGCCCCGAACCCGGAACCGTGGCTGCAACTTTACCTCAGCAGATACCGCAGCTGCTCAAACAACAGCGTCTTACAGAGCTGATGCTCTGTCAGCAGAAAATTGCCTTTGCCAAAAACAAAAACAGAATCGGCAGCAGAATAACCTGTCTGGTTGATACGGTTGCTCAAAAAGGCTGCGCGTTTGGCAGATATTTTGGTCAGGCACCGGATATTGACAGCCGATGTATTATCAAGGATAATATTACTGCACCAGCCTCTTGCAGAATCAGGCCGGGGCAGTTTATCGAGGTGAAAATTGTCGGTACAAAAGATTATGACCTTATTGTGAGTTTATGAGTAAATGAGTAGATGAGTTGATATGATACTTCCCATCTACGCTTTTGCTCATCTACTGATTTACTGATATACAGTTTTATATGTTGAGACTTATACCGCATATTCTTACTTTCGGCCGGCTTGTACTGTCCATAATTTTTCTAATTATGCTCCTATACAGCAGGCAAATTACCGACGCAAGTGACAAGACGTTTTTTCTGGATGCTGCTTTTGTGCTGTTTATCATTTCCGGCCTGACAGATATTTTTGACGGTATGGCCGCCCGCAAGTTCAATGTAACCAGCAAACTCGGAAGGATAATGGACCCGCTGGTGGATAAAGTGCTGGTCTGCGGCACATTTATCTGCTTTGCCCTGATTGGCGAGCCGAAACTATTTGCTCTTTCACCGACAATGCTGGCGGTCATCCAGTGGTCTGTTGTAGCGGTACTGATTGCAAGAGAGGCTTATGTTACGGTGCTGCGGCATATCTGCGAGGCCAGAGGGGTCAGTTTCCCGGCCACCTTGTCGGGCAAACTCAAGATGTTCGTGCAGTCTTTTGCCATCGGCACGGTTATAATAAAGATGGCACATGTACAGACTGCCGACTGGGCCAACTGGTTCACTGTTATAATATTCGTCCTGATGATTGCGATTACGGTAATTTCCGGCATCAGTGCCACACATCGAAAATCCTGGAAACTGGCAGCAACCAAATAATATCTTATGCGATTAATAATTGCGCTGAGCATACTTTGTTCGGCAAACGGATTTAGTAAGAACTGGTTCATTAGCAGTGATTTGCCATAAG
>CAZYWY010000310.1:0-3055 GCA_964651605.1 uncultured Pirellulales bacterium
ATAAAACACAGGGTCAATGTTATTTTTATAAGGCTCAAAATGGAATGTTAACAGGAAATCCCTACGATCATCATCCTGCTCAATCGTTACATTGCAACTACATTTCCGTTGAGTCTTGGTTTGAACAGTTTCAACATTGGTATCATCAGTAATTTCCAGCGTTTCCAGTCGTGCACCATCCCGACCGGAACAACCGACAACAGCAAACAGCAAAACAGAAAGTACCGATTTATAGACCTTTCTCGGCATAGTGGTTCCTTTTCTGAAAGTTCTATAATTTAACATCTCAAACCAAACTGTTTACTGAGCCGGCAATCGCAACTGCATGCCGGGAATCAACTTGTAATTATTGTCTTCAGATAATTTATCAGTGTTCAACTTGATAATTTCCGTGTATCTGCTGCCTTTGCTGAGATGTTCGGCTGAAATGTTCCACAGACTGTCATTATCTTTGACGACGTACCATCTGCCGGTATCCGGCACACCACCAATAGAACCGACTCTCATAAACTGTGGATTCTGAAATATAGCCGACGGATTGTTTGTTCCTGTCGTCGTTGCTGCCGGTAAAGACGGTATCACTATCTTTTTCCCTGAGCGCACATCATCTATAGACTTCATAACATCACGATTGGCTTCAAAAATCAAAGTTACATTGGCTATTTTGTTGCCTTCCTCCGGGCCATAAAATTTCTTGGCAATCTTGGACAGATTATCCCCATCCTGAACAACATAGGTTGTATTCTGAACATTGGGTCCGGCAGGGGCAACTGTTCTCTGTTGTGACGGTACATCCTGAACAGCCGGTGTAACTGGTACCACAGGTGTATCCACTCTTTCAGATCGAGTTTCCCTATTATTATCATCGGAAGAAGTGGAACTTGGCGAAGTTGGCTCAGCCATAAAAGGATTACCTGTAAAAGGCATTTGATACCGGGTCCTGCCGGGGAAATAAAACGATTCCGGCAGTGATGAACTCGGGTTACCGGAAGCCATATCCTCTGAGCTGCCTTGATGGGAAATTCCCTCCGGCGGCAGCGTAGTATTGTCAGAACCATCGGCTGTATTATCGTTGCTATGGAATGCTGTCTGCTGTTCTTGAATCTGTCCGCTCTGCCAGCGTGCCGTATCTATCGTGTCCTGCGCTCTATGCTCCCTGGCAGCAATACCGATATTTTCTTCACCGACATTCATAATCTGTGTAGCATCTGCACTGCGCACAGCACTGCGAAAACGTGGCAGGCCGTTAATTACGAAAGCAATAATAAATATGAAAACCAATCCCAACAACAATCCAATCTTTGCATCCGAAGTCATAATACAATCCCACTTTTTCTGTTTTTTATATTTTCTGCGCAATTCTCAGCTTTGCGCTTCTTGACCTTCTATTGACGGCAATTTCCTGCCGGTCAGGAACAATCGGTTTTTTCGTTATTAGCCTGTAAATTTCTGCATTTTCGTTACTTTTAAAATCATTTTTTACCAGTCTGTCTTCAAGACTGTGATAGCTGATAATAGCGACCCAGCCATTTCTATTCAATAAAGCCGGCACTACCGCCAGCAAATTTTTCAAGTTTTCCAGCTCGTTATTGACTGCAATTCTCAGTGCCTGGAAAGTCCTTGTCGCCGGATGAATCCTGCTTCGGCTGTGCCCGGTTCTTTTAAGTGCCCTGCAGACAATATCAGCGAGTCTGCCGGTCGTAAGAACAGGCTCAGCCCGGCGTTCCTGCACAATATATCTTGCAATCCGCCGCGATGCTCTTTCTTCGCCGAATTTATAAATCAAATCAGCCAGAGATTTTTCATCTGCGCTATTGACTATATCGGCAGCGCCGGTCTTTATTCTTTTGTCAATTCTCATATCCAAAGGCATATTTGTAAGAAAACTTAAACCAAAATCAGAATCCGCAATCTGAGCCGAGCATAAACCCAAATCTGCCAGCACAAAATCGACCTTTTGAATCCCCAGTTCGTAGAGTCTCTGCGTAATTTCGGCAAAATTTGACTGCACAACGACAACTTTGCAGGTTAGCTCCTCCAGCATTTTTCGGGCTTGTAAAATCGCTCCTGTATCTACATCAAGCCCTATTATCATCCCCTTCGCACCCAAAGTCTTTCCAAATAAAAAACTATGACCTCCGTGTCCAATGGTCGCATCGACCATAACCGCATCCGTAGGTAAGTTTATTTGCTCAAGTAAAGCCCCGACAAGAACGGAAATATGTTCCACATTCATCCACTAAATATCTAAACTATGGTAGTTACTGTCTTTTTTTGGTTCACGAGAGAATCAACATAAGGTGAAAATTCAACACCGGCAAAAACTGTGTCAATTTTTCTGAGCCTTTCAAGCCTCTCACTCAGCACCGCTATAGCGGCGAAGGTATTTTCATCGACATCTCTTTCACCGCTGAGACTTTCGTTCACTATCCGGCAGTAGTTCGATTCCATAGTAATCATTTTATCCATTTCTTTCTGAGGTTAAATTTTCCTCGTTTTGTTTTTGCAGGACTATCTGCCTTGCCTGCGACATTTGTTTTTGATACTGAGGCATATTATCTGCTATATACTGCTCCCAGCTTTGACTATTCCACAGTTCAATATGGTCTCTTACGCCAACCAGAGTAATCTGGTCATTTAGACCCGCCCTTTTTCGTAAAGTCTCGTTCAACAGCAGCCTGCCCTGGTTATCCAGTTCTACTTTGCTTGCCAGCGCAAAGCTCAGCCTTTCAAAAGCCACAACCTCATCGGGTGCTGCATTATCGGGGGCTACCGCAAAAGCTATTCGCTCGAAATACTTCTCCGGATACAAACAGAGAATGCCGTTTGCTCCAAGAACAAGATAGAAATTGCTTCCATGCTCATCGACATCTATCTGATTCCTCAGCTTGTTTGAAATGAGGACTCTGCTCTTATTGTCTATTATGTGCTGATATTCACCTGTTAGTAAAAGCATGGCAATCGTCCCACTTAAAAAATCTAACGTGGGGAATTTTACCATATCTTACCACTTTGTCAACATTTAATCCCACATTTTGTAAATTTTTTGAAAATT
>CAZYWY010000311.1:0-3033 GCA_964651605.1 uncultured Pirellulales bacterium
ACATAAATGCTTTTTTGATTGAAAAAAAACGAATTTCTCAATCAAGAGCAGTATATCTTAACTGCGGGGTTTATCCGAGGACTCTCGATGATTTGCTGTCTTGTCCGGCTGGCCTTGAAAGTAAATGGGCTGGGCCATATATAAAAGAAAACCAGCTTTACGACTCAAGCGGCAGAAGGTATATTTGTACGCCGGATGGAAAAGTTGTAGAGAATTCTGTTCCAAAATGATATATAATAGCTGACTTCTTATAATTGCCTGATTTAAAAAAGGAGCAAAAATGGCAAAGCAGATTTCAGAGGAACGCAAGGCCTTATACTATATCGGTATGGTACTGATGATAATTGGTGGCCTTATGTTTTTTTCCGTATTTATTACTGGTGCTATGCATTTCGGGGACTTCTCAAACTTTGAGGCTAATGCCCGCTCAGAAATGATACGGGCTTTTGGCGGTATGGGGCTTATAGCTTTGGGCGCAATCATCAGGGGAATCGGAGCGAGAGGCCTGGCTGGTTCCGGAGTCGTTCTCGACCCGAAAAAGGCACGAGAGGAATTGGAGCCTTTCAGCAGACAGGCTGGCGGTATGGTCAAAGACGTTCTGGATGAGGCGGATATACATCTGGGCGGCAAGGCTGAAAAGGTCGTTATGCTCAAATGCCCATCCTGCGGCAAGCTGAACGAAGAGGACTCGAAGTTTTGCCAGGAATGCGGAAAGAAGATTTAAATGGTATTAAATGACAAGGCCGATAGTGGTGTTTAATTTGGAAAGGGAAATTATGAAAAAGATTGTTATGGCCTTGGTGCTGTTACTGATGTCTTTGAGTTTCGGCTGTGAAGTTAGTCCTATGCAACAAGAAAGATGGAACCACGAGGAAAGAATGGCACAGATTAAGGCACAGGGAGCAAGAATGAGCGAGCAGGACAAGGCTCAATTAGCTGATATGGTAGCTGATAGAGTTGTTAAGAAATTAGAACCTCAAACAAAATGAATCGTCCGTTTTCTAACACCCGCTAGATTCCCGCTTTCGCGGGAATGACAATTGCAAGTTTTTGTTATTGATTCTTAACCTTGCTGAGCTTTTCGTTTTCTTTCAACTTCTTTAAGGTATCTTTTGCGTAGCCGAATAGAGCCGGGGCAGATTTCGACAAGCTCATCAGCCTGGATATATTCCAGTGCTGCTTCAAGGCTCATCTTTCTTGCCGGTTTTATTCGAGCGGCGTCGTCCTTGCCCGCCGCCCGGATGTTTGTGAGCTGTTTGGCTTTTGTCGGATTGACCGGTATATCGTTATCCTTGCAGTGTTCGCCGACGACCTGGCCTTCATAGACCCTTTCGCCGGGTTCGACGAAAAAGTGACCTCTGTCGTACAGTGCATCGAGGGCATACGCTGTTACAATGCCGGCATTGGTAGCAATCATAACGCCCATTTTCCGCTGAGGAATTGACCCCCGCATTGGCTCATATCTTTCAAAGGTATGGTGCATCACTGCTCTGCCCTGGGTTGCATTCAACATTCTGGCGTGCAGGCCGAACAAACCGCGTGAAGGTACCATAAATTCCATATGGATAAAATCATTTGCACCGTTTTTGGAATCCATTCGCATGATTTCACTGCGCCGCTCACCCAGCAGAGACATAATGGCACTCTGACAATCCAGGGGACAATCCACAGCAAGCAGCTCGATAGGTTCGTGGCGGTGTTCTTCGATTATTTTGATAATTACGTTCGGCTTGCCGACACAGACTTCATATCCTTCCCGCCTCATATTTTCCAGCAGGATTCCCAGATGCATAAGCCCTCTTCCTGAGACCTGAAATTCTTCCGGTGTCTGGCCCGGCTCGACCCTTAAAGCTACATTATGCTGAAGCTCCTTATCGAGTCTTTCCTTGATTTGTCTGCCTGTGATATATTTACCATCCTGACCTGCGAATGGGCCGTCATTGACTCTGAAGGTCATCGTCATTGTCGGCTCATCAACCAATAAAGCAGCAAGCTGCGAAGGATTATCCGGGCAGGCAATTGTGTTGCCTATATCAACCGGGTCCAAACCGGTTATAGCGCAAATATCGCCTGCCTGAACGCCGGCGACTTCTTTTCGGACTAGTCCTTGAAATTGATAAATCTGCGATACTTTTTGCTGCGTATGCAGCCCGTCTCTGTCAATAACTGTAACTTTGGAAGCCTGGTTTAGCCGGCCGGCAAAGACCCTGCCGATTGCGATTCTTCCTACATAATCCGAATGTTCGAGGTTGGTTACAAGCATCTGAAGCGGGGCATCGGGGATTACTTTGGGCGGCGGGACTTTTTTAATAATAGTCTCGAAAATCGCTTTTATATTTTTTGTTTTATGTTTAAGATTTGTCGTTGCCCAGCCTTCTTTTGCGGAAGCGAAAACACAGGGGAAATCAAGGGCTTCATCATCAGCGCCAAGCTGGACGAACAAATCAAATACTTCATTGACAACATCGTCCGGCCGGCTGTTTTTACGGTCAACCTTGTTGATTACTACTATGGGACGGATTTTTTGCTTCAGCGCCTTGCTCAGGACGAACCTGGTCTGCGGCATTGGTCCTTCAAAGGCATCTACCAGCAGCAGGACGCCGTCTGCCATCATCAGGACGCGTTCCACCTCGCCGCCGAAATCAGCGTGTCCCGGCGTGTCAATAATATTGATTTTATAAATTATGCCTTTGGAATCTGTGTAGTCGATAGAACAGTTTTTGCTGAGAATTGTAATGCCGCGTTCGCGTTCGAGCGGATTGGAATCCATAATCAGGTCGTGCTGTTCGCCGGCGAGCTTATCCAGCTCCTCATGCCGGAACATCCCGGACTGATACAAAAGCTGGTCAACCAGCGTTGTCTTGCCGTGGTCAACGTGAGCTATTATCGCCACATTGCGAATATAATCTGCATACATAACCGTCTCTTAAATGGGATTAAAATCTCAAGGAGTTGAACCCATAATTATTTAAAACCTGTATTATACTGCTCTTGATTGAGAAATTCGTTTTTTTTCAATCAAAAAAGCATTTA
>CAZYWY010000312.1:0-3005 GCA_964651605.1 uncultured Pirellulales bacterium
TGCACGTTTGGATTTGATATTCCAGTAAGGCGAGTCCGGCTGCCATTTGGCCTCATAACCGCATATCCTCGGCAGCTCCGGCGGCAGAGCCGAATAATCTTCCTCGATTATCGGCAGTACTGCGTATGGTTCAGGCAAATTACCTATAATGCCGACTGTTATGTCGTTGCCGGTTAAAAACTCCTCCACGAGGATAGGTTTTTCATAGCCGAATTTTTCCCTGATTTCCACAACCGCATTTACCAGCTCTTCGACGGAGTTTGCGACAGAACGCTGGGTTATCCCGAAGCTGGAGTCACCGAAATTTGGTTTTACAAGCACGGGAAAACCAAAGGGCAGCCCGTACATATCATCTTCCGGCCGAATATATACGCCCTCTGCCACAGGTACCGCGGTTTCCTTTGCGATGCCGCGTATCAGAGACTTGTCGTAACAAAAAGCCAGACACTGCGGGCCGCCGCCGGTGTAAGGAAATCCCAGCAGCTCCAGCAGAGCTGTTACATGAAGCTCTTTCCGCGGGTCATTGTTGAAACCTTCATCGCAGAGATTAAACACAAGGTCAACTTTTGATTTCAAATCGACCAGGTCTTTGTATAAGTTATCGTGGTTTGTCAGATAAGCAACATTGTATCTATCCAGTTCCTTCAGGGCATTTTTCATCTGGTCGATGGTATAAAAATCATCGTCGTCGAAGACCCGCAACGGCTTGAGGGGGTCCGGCTTCGACGGGTCGCCGAGAACCACAGCGATACTGTTGGTCAGCTCCTTTTTCTTCTTGACCGGTGTCCATTCCTTTCGCACGACAGCCGACGCAATGACGCGTTTTTCCATCATCCCAAGGTCCTGGTTGCGCTGAGAATCCGGCGAGATTTGTTTGTGGACTATGACATCGTTGAAGCCAATCGAACGCAGCATATCATCCAGAGACTTCCTGCTGTAGAGTCTTTCGGCATAAAACTGGTCTGCGACAACTCCCTTGGTAACGTGCGTAACTACTTCGCGTGAAATCAGTCTTTGTTTATCGCGTGACAGCGAACGCTCTCTGCAAACGAAATAGTTCTTGTCTATCCACTCCCACGAGCGGGGCTGAAAACGCCTTTTCATATACTCACCGTCGGCGACATCGATTAGCAGCTTGCCCCAGGGCTTCAGGACACGAAATATCTCCTTCAAGACCTGAATATCGTCCTGTGAAGATTCAAAATAACCGAAGCTGTTGCCCAGCACCATTAGAATATCGAAAGTATCGGCCTGATAGGGCAGTTTCCGTGCGTCACCTTCTCTGAATTTTACGGTCAGATTTTCTTTTTTGCCCTGGGCCTTGGCCTTTTGAATCAGATAGCGGGAACGGTCAAGTCCCTCGACATTTATAAAACCTCTTCTTGCTATTTCGAGCGAGGCCCTGCCCTGGCCGCAGCACAAATCGAGGATTTTATCCTGCTGGGTCGGCTTGAGAATATCCAGAAATGTATCAATTTCCCTTGCTGTGATTTGGGCATCATCTATTACATCACCGTCCGTCTTTAAATATATTGAGTTAAAAATCCACCTCCACCAGTCCGGCTGGACATACTCTTCGAGGTTCAGCACCGGCCCGAGCGATTTCGGGTTAACAGGAACGATTTTCCCTCCAGGGTCGTGAGACTTTGAATGGTTCGCTTCAGTTTTAACTTTCATCGTAATTTTGTCCTTCCAACAAATCCGGGCGCCATTGTTTTGTTCGTTCGATAGCCTGCATATTGCGCCACTGTGCAATCCTCGCATGGTCGCCGCTTAATAATATATCCGGAACCTTCAATCCGCGAAATACTACCGGTTTTGTATATTGCGGGTATTCTAAAAGACCTCTGCTGAATGATTCGTCTTTAGCAGAGTCTTCATCGCCGAGTACGCCGGGCAGCAATCTTGCAACGGCGTCAATTATGACCATAGCAGCCAATTCGCCGCCGGTCAGAACATAATCACCTATTGAAATCTGCTCAGCTCCAAGACACTGGCATATCCGTTCATCGAATCCCTCATATCTGCCTGCAATAAGAATCAGACGTTCCTTTTTGCTCAATTCGACTGCCCTGGCCTGGTCGAATTTTTGTCCCTGTGGATTGAGCAAAATGGTCTGAGCGGGTAAAGGCGACAGATTCTGAACAAACTCGAAACAATCCAGAACAGGCCCCGGCATCATAACCATACCGGGTCCCCCGCCATAAGGCTTGTCATCGACCTTGCGATAATTGTCTTTGGCGAAATCCCTTATATCCGTAATGGCGATTTCGAGCAGCCTATTGTCCTGCGCCCTTTTGAGTATCGAACAACTCAAAGGAGACTGGAACGCCTGCGGAAAGAGGGTAAGCACATCTATTCGCATTGCGCCGTGTTTGACTTCCTCCTCAGGAGCCGATTCCACTGTCTGTTCACTTGAACACTATTAGTTTCGATTTAATCTGGCCTTAAAACTAACATTACTTCTTTTCTGCGGAACCAGCTTCGCTCTTTGCAGCAGGCTCTGCCTGTTTTTGTGCTGCCAGCTTTTCAGCTTTTGTAAAAGGTCTGCCTTTTTTGCGTGCAATAACCCTTGCTTTTGCTCTGCGGGCAGTTCTTTCCTTAGCGTATTTTGTCTTGATGCCCACCTTAAGCAGGATTTGACTGACCGTATCGGACGGTACCGCCCCCTTGTCGAGCCAGTACTTCACTCTTTCTTTATCGAGAACCAGCTGTTTGGCCGGGTCTTTTTCTATCGGGTCGTAGTAACCGAGATTCTCCACGAATTGTCCATCGCGAGGAGCTCGGGATTCAATTGCGTTAATACGAAAGAAAGGCCTGTGTCGCCTTCCCATTCGTGTCATTCTGAGTTTTAGTGCCATTTTTTTCCTTTCTGACTTTATATTATAAATTCCCGCACAACCAACAAATGTAACTGCGAGACAGGTTAATTAGATTACAGCGAGATTACTCTCGGCATCTTTATATCTAATATCAATTTTTTTCTGCGTTGCAACAGTTTCTTT
>CAZYWY010000313.1:0-1145 GCA_964651605.1 uncultured Pirellulales bacterium
TTCTCATATTTAGTCGTTAGTCATTAGTTTTTAGTCGTTAGTCAAATGAATCATACCTATAACTATCTATCAACAACTATTTACCAAAAACTAATTCTTCAGCAGCCTATAGTAAATCACAGCCGCCAGCAGGAACAGAAAAGCAAGTCCCGCCCACATCAACATCACGCCTGAAACGGTTTGTGCGGCAAGATTCTTTGTCAGTTGCTTTCCGCTCATTATACAAATCACCAGAACAGCCGCCGGCACACAACTTGCGCCAAAAGCGCTCAGCAAATGACCATCCCTGCGGATTATGCCCAGGCCTATGCCGATTAGTATCATCGCAACACAGCCTGTCGCAAAGACAAGACGGGAGTGTATTTCGGCTTTGATTTCCAGTACCGTCTGCCGGACTTTTCTTTGTAGCACTTTTTGCAGGTTAATGAGAATACCGCTCGGCTTGAAACCCGCCAGACTTGTCAAATCGCCGGCGAGCTTTTCGGTATTTAATGAGCCGGTTTTTGTGACGAATTTGTCTGTGATTGTCTCGATTTCAGCCGGCAGGCGAAGCCCGGTGACAATATGCCGCATTTTCAGTTGGTTTGTGTCTGACTGCCTGGCGTTGCGGATGTCCATCGCCAGTGTTGGTCTGCCCTGGCCGGTATCAATGGTTAAATACGCCTGTGTTGAGGTGAATGTATACAGCGGTTTTTTGCTAACTGCATCATATTCGGTAACTGAGACCTTCCCGGACAGTTCGATTCTTTTATCTTTCACGCTGTATTGAGAGGCAGTAAATCTGATACCGTTCGGTTCGCCCGGCAAATCAAAAAATCCTTTTACGCTATTTGAATCTGCGGCAGGTGCCGTATTTAATTCTGTCTGCCCGGCTGAGATTGTACTGTGAATTTTCTCAGCCAGCAGTTCAGTGGCCAGTTGTGCAAAGGTCTCATCGGCCTGCCGGGCAATAGGCTCAAAAAACCACAAATCCTTCTGAATCTGTCTCATCTGGTCGATTCTCTTGAATGTTATATCATCGCCCAGGAGCGAGCCGAACTGCTTCGTTACCAGCAGCGAACCGAGTGACAGTACTCCCTGCGAATCCATCTGGTAGGCATTTTTCGTGGTTATTTGGACTTCGTTGTTGATTTTATCTGCAACAA
>CAZYWY010000313.1:1155-2991 GCA_964651605.1 uncultured Pirellulales bacterium
AGTGGTGATTTGCTCGATTTGATTATCTTTTACTCTGGTTACAATCACTCCTGAAAGCGTATCGTTATTCAGGTCTGCCTGGTCTGCATATATCAGATATTGATAGCGGCTTTCGGTAGGCAGCTCGAAAAAGCCTTTTTTCTGAATATCCCTGAAAAGCATCTGCCTGGCATCGGCCTTTAAGGTTGTCTCCGCAAGCTGTACAAATCTCGGCATTACCTGAAAACTCAGAAATAAATTTGCAACCGCAACAGCAATAGACAGCAGCAAACCCGGCCATACCAGTGTTAATATGCTTATTCCGCTGGCCCTGCAGGCATCCAACTCATTATCAGCAGCAAATCTGCCATACACAAGCGAGCCGGCAAAAAGCGCCGCCATTGGCAGCACGAAGGTCAGTGTGATTGGCAAAAAACAAAATATTAGAAAAAGTACTTGTTTGGGTCCAACGCCGTACTGCTGAATCGGCCGTAAAATACTGCCCATACTCAGAATCAAAGTAAGCGCCAAAGCCGCAAGCAGAAAAACTTTTAAAAGCTCGCGTAAGATATATCTGTGCAATGTAAAAAGCATATCAGTGCGCTGACGAGTATATGAGTTGATGAGTAAATGTGTATATGAGTTAATACAACTCACATACAAACCTACCCATTTACTCATCTACCCATCCACTCATCTACTGTTGTTATGGAATGTTCAACGGGTCAATGTCTTTGATTTTATCCCTGTACACTTCATACGGATACTTTGCCAGCAGCTCGTTGCCGTAACCGATAAAAAGTGATTCAAGCTGCTCGCTCATAATTAACATTTTAAGCAAATTATCCATATCTGCTGAATATTTCGGTAATTCACCCTGGCTTTTCCCAAGGATTTTCACGAGTCGCCATTTGACCTGCCCGTTATAAAGGCCTTTTACAGGTCCGATTATCTGCCCTAGCTCACCCTTCCAGAGGTCCAGCCAGAACAGACCTTCGCTCATAGAAGATAAACCAACCGTATCAGTGTCTTTATCCAGTGAATATTTCTTTTTGACAGTTCCAAAATCACCGCCTTTGGCTAATTCCGCCTGTGCAAGCCGGACATCATTAATATCCTTAAACCATATCTGCTCTACATTCAGACTCCTGCCTTCTCTGAATACCTCAATGTTCTTCTCAAAATAAGCAACTATCTGCTCCTGTGTCGGTTCTTTAATCGTCTCGTACTTATCCTGCTGGATTTTGCCGAGTATCATCATATCTTCATAATCTCTCTGCTGCTTTACGAACTGCTCATTTTTATCCAGACCCTGTGATTTAGCCTCGCCGACAAGTAGATGAATCTGTGATACCGAATCGAGAAATCTTTCAACCTCTTCAGGCTTTTTTGTTACGTCCGGCCGGCCCGGCGGAACTACCTCACAAAGAGCAGCAAACCAGTCCTCCAGAGTGACAGTCCCATTATCAAAAGTCAGCAAAGGAGTACTTTTTTCTTCCTCTGTCAACTCTTTCAGCACCTGCTCGTAAATGATGAATTTAGCAGTGGGTTTTTTCTGAGCATTCTCGGACAATTTTTTATACGCCGTTATTACCTTGGGATAATTTTCCGTCAGCTTCTTTACGTGAGACTTGTCATGTATCTGTTTGTAGTAATCATTGACAAGTACATTGGCTTTTTCAATAGTAACTGCCGACTTTGCTTTGTTCAGGTCAAGATTTGGGTCGGTCTGCATCTTATTTTTAATCTCGTCATCGGTTACATTAATCTTGCTGTCAACATAATTGCGCAACAAAATATTTGCCAGCCTTTGATTTCTAAATTGCGTAGCATTATATTGTATGAACGGGTCTTTCT
>CAZYWY010000314.1:0-2980 GCA_964651605.1 uncultured Pirellulales bacterium
TGACAAACTCTACCTTTGGCAGGCCGGCAACAATACCTCAAAAACCGGTGACCGATTACATCAGAAATATAAAGATGCAGTTACAGAATAGTGCATTAACGTGAGGGTGGAAAAGAACGATTTTTTGAAGTCAGTAACCTGTCAAGTTCTGTTAGAGACAGGATTTAATCGAAGCGTTTTATAAAATTGATTTTCAGGAGACAGGACCATCTGCAAAAAAAGGGACTTTTTTCATGGTCGGTCCTCACGGAGCTCTAAGGCTAACCTTCTGCCAACCAAGGTGTTCACTGTAAGGCTTTAGAGCTCTTTTTATATCCAGCCCGTCCTATTTATTTAGCCTCAAAAACCGAATTATATTCGCCGAAAGGATTCAACTCGGTAAGCTCATTATACGGGTCCTGCTGCCATTTCCCATCCACAACAATTCGGTAGCGATACCGACCCTGAGGTAAATTCAGCTTGATTTGCCAAACACCATCCTCACCGACTTTCTCCATAGGTGTATTTTGTGGCTGCCAGTTATTGAAATCACCGGCAAGCTGCACACAGCCGGCGTGCGGATATAATGTCATAAATACAACAGCATCTTTGACCTGCTCGACGCCGTAATAAAGAGAAAGTTTGTTGTCGAGTTGTGCCTCTGCTTCGGCACTGACAGCCGGCGAGTCAGCAAGTTCAGAATCTGCAAGAGTAAGAATTTCGCCCTGTTCGGCATTTTCCTGGAGTTGCTGTGTCTCCATCTCTTCCAGAGCGATTGATTCGAGGAAAGTCCCTTCATCATCAAGCGGAGCGGCTGATTCCACAGGCTGCGGTGCGACCTGCTCCGGCTGGACAGGCAGTACAGATTGAACAGGTTGTACAGGCTGCTTCGTTGCCGCCAGTAATTCATCGGCGGTAGCGCTGATGGAGGCCAGTTGATTTGCCAGCGAATTGACTATCTCGTGCTGCTGCTGTTTGGTCTGCTTGCTTAGAATCTCGGCGGCAAGCGAGTGAAAATCCTGCTGGCCTTTGCTGGCAGGGTCGTACTCGCTGATGGGCTGACCAAAACTCGATGCCTCCTTGATTTTTGTGTTAAAGGCAATGATTGTCTTGAACATTCTCTGGCCAAAATGGCTGCGAAGCTCGGAGAGGATTTCTCTGGCCATTTTCGTCCTTATATCGTACATCGTAGCCAGAACCCGTACCTCCACCTGCTGGTTGGTTCGCCCGCACAGAAGGCTGAGCGTTTCGAGCTGTTTGCTCAGGCCGTGAAGTGCAAAATAGCCGGTCTCGACCGGCACAAGGACCTCGGTGGCAGCCCGCAATGCGCTGAATGTCAGAAGCCCTACTGAAGGCGGGCAGTCTATAATTGCAACGTCATAGATGCTTTTTACATCGTCAAGGTTATCTTTCAGGCAGCACTCCCGATTGGCAACCCCGGCCATCTGCTGTTCATAAGCGGCTAAATCCAGACTTGCCGGTGCAAGCTCAAGCCCGTCACTGATTTGCCAGAGAATTTCGGTCAGTTTGATTGGTTCGTTTTTGCTCCTGCTGATAAGCACGTCATATATACTCTGTTCGATTTGTTCTTCTGGTACCGCCAGGCCTACGGCGCAGTGCGACTGAGAGTCCATATCAACCAGAAGCACCCTCTGGCCCATCTCAGCCAGTGCGCTTGCCAGATTTATTGCTACTGTCGTCTTTCCACAACCACCTTTTTGATTCACAATTGCTATCGTCTTCATTGTCTGTCTCCAGTCCTTTTTTTGCAGCACAAGGTATAACCGAATATATTAAAAATCAAAAAGTTAAATTAGGGAAGCAATACCCCGCAAGGCGGGAATCAGCGTCATCCCTGGGGGATTCGGCTATAATTTCGATTTTTAATATTAAAATTTACTATTAACAACCCTAAAGATTTATTCGGCAAGAGTCAGTAAAAAACTTTATCCTTTTATGGGACGTGCCGATAAAAATCCGAAAAAACAGTATAAACTCGTATGTCGCACATCGAGATACGATATACAAACAACGATATACGAAAATTCACCACCCGCTTTGAAAATATCTTTAAAAATCCATGCACATTCTATAATTTTTTGAAAAAAAGCTCAAATAATTAAACGGAGTTTTTAAAATATTTCTCTTTTAAGGTTGTTTTCATAGATTGTTGCATCTGAAAGAGTGGAGTCGAAAATGGCAGGTTCGGGGAATTATCTTAGGGGTAAATAAATATTAACTGTTGTGCCGGTGCCGGGTTCGCTTTCTATGCTCAGCAGGCCTTTGTTGATTTGTATCAGTCTGGCTGCCCAGGCCAGTCCCATCCCGCATTTTCGGCCTGCCGGCCTGGCTGAAAAGAAAGGCCAGGTCGCTTTTCGCAGGGTCTGCTCATCCATTCCGCAGCCCTTGTCGCTGACCGTCAGTTTGACCATATTCGCTGTTGCATCGAATGCAGCCGTGATACTGACAGGCCCGACTGACCCCTGACCCCTGACCCCTGGTCCCTCGTAAGACTCAACGGCGTTGGCGATAATATTTGCCAGCGCCGAAGCCGCCTGTGCAGAATCCACAAAAACTTTCTCTATGTCAGTCGGCAGTTCAATCTGTACATCGAGCGGTTCTGTCTTTGTTTTTCGAGCGGCCAGTTGCACCGCTTCTTCGACAAGCTGGGCGATGTCTGTAAAGGCCGGACGGGGCGGGCTCGGCTGGGCAAAACTGAGCAAGTCCTCGATGATTTCGGAGGCCTTGTTTGCATTTTCGTAAATCTGCTGAAGCTCCTGTTTTTTCTGCTGGTTGTTTTCTGCTTCAGCAAGAAGCTGGGCCCGGCCGACTATAACCGCCAGCGGGTTATTCAGATCGTGGGCAGCGCCGGCAGCCATTTCCGCTAGAGCCTCCAAATAGTCGAAGGACGATGGAGGATGGATGATGGACGATTCATCTATCTTCCCTCTTCCCTCGTCAATTGTCCCTCGTTCCTGCGGAGCTGGTATAAGCTGTACAA
>CAZYWY010000315.1:0-1422 GCA_964651605.1 uncultured Pirellulales bacterium
AGGAATGGCGCGATGCCTGGCCGGAAATCAAACAGGAAATGCAGAAGGTAATACGTCCTGTTGCTCATAAGGAATTGCTGGACTTGCTCGCAAAGGCAGAAGCTGAAGGTTTAGAAAAAAGAGATGAATTTGCCAATAAATTCAAAACTTACAAATGGACCGAAAAATTGGAGACTATTGCTTATGCCCTTGAACAAGGGCTGTATCCCAATTCTATTTCATATTATATGTTATATCAAGAAAAGGATATGCAGGATAAACGTTTGATTCCATTTATAGACCGGGCGATAAAAAAGTCAAAAGGAGAAATACTTTTGGCTGCTGTGCGAATTACTGCTGCAAATCCCGATTCGAGTTTGTTGCCTTCTTTGATGAAGTATGCGCTCGAAAATGATTATGTAAAAGAGTTTAAATATGGTACTGAAAAAAATCAAGTTGAATACCTTTCTGTTTTTGGTTACGCATCTGGGGCTATTTACAGAATTACCAATGGTAAAATTGGAAGTCTAAATTACAGTAGTACAAGAAAAGAGATACCTGAAGCAGAGAAAAAATCATTGATTGAAAAATGGCGTAAGATTTACAATGAAACACTGAAGAAGGATTACGAAAAGAATTAAACTGCCTGATATAAAGATTCCAACTGGAATTTATCCCTTAGGGCGGTAATAACAACACAGGAGTAAGTTCAGACGGCCTTTAGGCCAGGCTCTCGCTTTTGTCGATTTTTCTGTTAATCAGCGTTGCAGTTACGGCGGCGGAAAAACCGTTGTCGATATTGACCACCGTAACGGCGGATGCGCAGCTATTGAGCATAGTCAGCAAAGCTGAAATCCCGCCGAAACTGGCGCCGTAACCAACGCTGGTCGGCACAGCAATCACCGGACAGCTCACCAGCCCGCCCAAAACGCTGGCTAACGCACCTTCCATACCGGCTACAACAATAACTACATTTGCATCCCGCAGCTTCGGCAGATGGCCGAATAATCTATGCAGACCCGCCACGCCAACATCGCAAATCAACTCGGTCTGCTGGCCCATAATCTCAGCGGTTACTTTGGCCTCCATAGCTACCGGCAAATCTGCTGTACCGGCGGTAACGATTGGCAGGATGCTTTTGGAAGCGGGCAGTTTTTGCTGCTCAAGAACAATCGCCCTGGCCAATTTTTCATACCTGGCATCGGGGAATTTTTTCGTCGCAGCAAGTGACATAAAGACGTGTTCCTCGGCTCTGGTGGCCAGGACATTATGGCCTCTGGCGGCCAGACTTTCGAAGATTTGAATTATTTGCTCGGTCGTCTTGCCGGGGCAGTAAATAACCTCCGGGAAGCCCTGGCGGATTGTCCGGTGATGGTCAACGCAGGCAAAGCCCAAATCCTCGTAAGGTAGATGACGCAGCTTTTCGAGTGCAGCATCAATTTC
>CAZYWY010000315.1:1522-2976 GCA_964651605.1 uncultured Pirellulales bacterium
TTGTCTGTGCAATATTTTTTCGGGGCGGCCAGCAATTTTCTCGGCGGTCTGCTCCTGTCGCAAAAATCCTGCATAGCCTCTCTTAATGCGCTGTTGGCAGCGACTCCGCCGCCCAGCAGGACGGTTTTTGCGCCGGTGCGGGCAGCGGCTCGCTTTGTCTTTTTGACAAGCACGTCAACTACCGCCGCCTGGAAAGAGGCCGCTATATCGGCGATTTTCTGCTCGCTCATTGTCTCGACTTTGTTCTCGCCTTTCATATCCTGGCCGCGACAATAATAAAGCACTGCGGTCTTGAGGCCGCTAAACGAAAAATCCAGCGAGCCGGGCGACAGCATAGAACGAGGAAAATCAACGGCCTTCGGGTTTCCATTTTTCGCAGCCTTTTCGATGCTCGGCCCGCCCGGATAGGGCAGGTTCAGAATCGTAGCGACCTTGTCGAAGGCCTCGCCCGCTGCATCGTCGATGGTCGAGCCTAACAGAGTTAATTCGAGAGGGCTTCGGCAGTCGAACAGCGATGTATGGCCGCCCGATACCACAAGCGCCACCGCAGGAAGCTGTAAATCCTCCTGCGACAGGAGTGCCGAGGTCAAATGGGCGTGCAGATGATTTATTGCTATGAGCGGTTTCTCCCAGAAAAAGCTCAATGTCTTGGCGGCAGTTACGCCGACCACAAGAGCGATAGACAGACCCGGCTGATTGGCGATGGCGACCGCATCAATATCGTCTTTGGTAACGCCGGCCTGTGACATTGCCTCGCTGACGACGGGGTATAACTTTTCGATGTGTGCACGCGAGGCGATTTCCGGCACGACCCCGCCGTATTTTTCGTGCAGGGCCGCCTGCGAAGCGACTACGGATGATTTTACAATCCCGCCGTCAGCCACTACCGCAGCGGCGGTTTCATCGCAACTGGTCTCGATACCGAGGATATTTATAGTTAGTTCTTGCACGCATGGAGATATTAGTCTGACATACAGAGCTTGTCAATGTTGCTCATCCAGTTTGTGCGTGATAAAATTTACTCGCTTTTCTATTTCATCGCCGATGTATTTGTTACCATCCCACATATAACGCAAGGTAATTGTTTCTATCGGTTCATCAATCGGAATAGCCAAGCTACCCGGTACAGGATAGTAAATCTGTACTATAGCTATAAGGTCTTTGTAGCCGGTACCGTTATCTGATATTATTTTTCCCTCGTAGCCTTCATTATAAATATTGGTCAGCATTTGGCGCCATATTTGCTCTGATTTCCCGCTTGTGAATCGGTATATGCAGCAGTCGTCGTTGATTCCATGGTGCATACTATCTTTATGAATAGCGATTGCATTTATGTTATCCGTTTCATTTATGGCAAGGGCTTGTATCTCCGTATTGTAGAAACAACGTTTGGTCCATATTGGAATGTATTGATTGTTTCCATAATCCAGTACAATTACATCTTTTTCCTCCTG
>CAZYWY010000316.1:0-2968 GCA_964651605.1 uncultured Pirellulales bacterium
AAGAATTAAATCCGTCATAGCCTTTACATCGGCAGGAACAATATTGGCTACTACGCTTATCACGCCTTTGCCTCCGACCGAAGCTAATGGCAATGTCAGTGAGTCATCGCCCGAAAGAATCGTCAAATCGCACAGGTTTGCGATTTCGCTGGCCATATCAAGGCTGCCTGATGCTTCCTTTATTGCGACAATATTTTCGATTTCCGCAAGCCTTGCTATTGTTTGTGATGTCATACCTGCTCCACATCGGCCTGGGATATTATACAGCACCATTGGCAGGTCAACCTCTTCGGCTATTGCCTTGAAGTGCTGATAAAAACCTTCCTGGGTTGGTTTATTGTAATAAGGTGTAACCTGTAATGACGCATCAGCACCTACCTGCTTTGCAAATGCTGTCAACTCAATCGCTTCTGCTGTGCTGTTCGAGCCTGTTCCGGCAATCACAGGCACCTGCCCGGCGACGGTTTTGACGACCCTTTCTATAACCTGTTTATGTTCCTCGTGGCTTAAAGTTGGTGATTCGCCTGTCGTGCCGACCGGCGATATTGCGTCTATACCACTTTCAATCTGAAAATTGAGCAACTCATCGAGAGTCTGAAAATCCACCTGCCCGTCCTGAAAAGGCGTAACCAATGCTACTATTGCACCTGCAAACATTGTAACCTCCTGTTTCGGTATATATTTGTGATTAGATTATCGACTATATTTGTCTATTATAGCTATCATCTCGACTGTTGCCTGCCTGATTCCGACAAATACGGCACGGCTGACAATACTGTGTCCGATATTGAATTCGCAAAGACCTCCGATAGCTGCAACTTCGGCAATATTACGGTATGTAAGACCGTGGCCGGCGTGAACGAGCAGCTTGTTTTCCATTGCGATGTCCCTGCCAAGCTGCAACTCTTTGAGTGACTTGTTCAGAGATGAAGGCGTTTTTGAATTTGCATAAGCGCCGGTATGCAGCTCAACTGCATCACAGCCTGTCTGGGCACAGGTGATTAGCTGCTCTTGAACGGGCCGGATAAAGCTGCTGACGAGAATGCCCTTTTTGTGCATTCTTTTGACAACCTCCGCGAGTCTTTTTTTGTTATTTACACAGTCCAGCCCGCCTTCTGTGGTCAGTTCTTCTCTTTTTTCAGGCACGAGTGTTACCTGGTCAGGTCTGATTTGTTCGGCTATTTTTACAATAGCCTCAGCCATACACATTTCCAGATTAAATTTGCAGGTTACGGTCTCCTTGAGCAGCATTACATCCCGGTCGGATATATGGCGTCTGTCCTGTCGCAGATGTACGGTAATGCCGTTTGCACCGCCAAGCTGGCATTCAGCAGCCGCCCAGACAGGGTCAGGTTCATCAGTCTGTCTGACCTGGCGTACCGTTGCTATATGGTCAATATTTACGTTAAGTAAAGCCATTGGTTTTGGACCCCGCAAGACGGGATCCCCTTCCTCAAAGTCGGCCAAATTATACCATCATCAAAATTCAGTACAAGCTAATTACAATGGTAAATTTTTCTAATTAAGGCTTTTTAAAAATTATTTTAAATATTTATTTTGCAGCCTATTTTGAGCTTGACAAGAAACTGGAAATATGGGTAATATGGGATATATAGAAAATTGAGTTGGTATTGTCAGTTTTTTGCCACGTTATTTTTAAAAAGTAAAAACACAAAATTACTCCGGCAGACCCAAGCCGGAACTATTTGCAGTCATCCTATTATGGCTCGGAGGAGGAGTGCTGCTATAGGTGATGATTCCATTATAAGCGGAATCTAAAAAGGGTGACTTTTACTATTTCGGGGTCTGTACAAGAACTGGTTGGGATTTACCGGCCCGCAACTATTAAACTTATATTTAAGAATTAAGGCGGGGTCGAATAAATTCAGCTTTCGGTACAGACCTTTTTTTATTTACAATTTTCCACCTGCATTTTACAATACGAACCTATATGAAAGCACATATATACAAAAGAAACCATATAAATACCGATGAGATTATACCTGCCCGGTATTTAAACACGGACAATGAAAAAGAACTGGCAGAGCATTGCCTTGAGGATTTGGACAAGAATTTTGTCAATAAAGTTGCTGTAGGTGATGTGGTTGTCGCCGGCGATGATTTCGGCTGCGGCTCAAGCAGAGAACACGCCGTCTGGGCACTTCGCGGGGCGGGCATCTCGGCTGTTATAGCTAAAACATTCGCACGCATTTTCTACCGTAACGCCATAGATAACGGCTTTTACCTCATTGAATCGCCCGATGCGGTGAACAGAATCAACGACGGCGCTCCAGTGGAAATCGACTACAAAACCGGCACAATAACCGACAAAACAAACGGCCAAAAAATTAAATTCGACCCGCTGCCCGACTTCGCACTGGAAATCATAAATGATGGCGGCCTGCTCGAACATATCCAGAAAAAAGCCGCTCGAAAATAAAAAATCGTCAGTTATTTTTGAATATTCATTTTTGAAAAATCCTCATTTTTCATACTGATAAAGGGGGTGGAACTACCCAAAGTTCTCACAAAAAACGCATTATCAGTATTGATAACGGGGGTATGTCACCGTCTCGACTGGACACTTAGTTATTCAGACTCAATAAGACCAAAATCATAAGTGCTTAATTTACAAGAAGTTAGATTTTTTGACGTTAAAATGGGTAAATGTCTTAAACTGTCTTAAACAGACACTTTTTGACATATTTTGATTACTTTTTGACACAAACTGACCTGAAACGAACACAAAATGAATGATTTTGACCAACCATCATTTTTAAGCGAAAAACAAGGGTGCAAAAAGTCAAGTTTTTGAAGGCACTTTTTTTGTATTTTTTTGAAAATTTTGAAAATTTTTTCTTTATTGCTGCTGATTAAGATTCGGATATAATCTGGAGCAACAACATTGAGATAATTAAACTTTGAAAAAACAGGCGGGTCGTTATTTGTTATTGGGTCATAATCTGAT
>CAZYWY010000317.1:0-2948 GCA_964651605.1 uncultured Pirellulales bacterium
CTGGAAGCCCTGCTTTACAATAACATTCGATGCATCAGCAGCGGTTACGGTTGTATCGGTCATCTGGTAACAACTGCTGCCGACAGGAACGAGTTTGTTTTGATTGTCGCCAAAATCAACCAGCCTAAACTGGCCGATAGAAACGCCATTGGCGCTGATACTGCCGTCCTCGGTTACGTAAAGCTGTGAAAGCGGGATATTATTGGGGATAGTGATTGCTCCATCTTTGCCGGCAACAATGTGACCCTGCATATCCACTAATTGCCCGTTCTGGTCTGTGCTGAAAGAACCGTTGCGAGTATAAAGCGGGCCATCGGGTGTTTCGATTACAAAAAATCCTTTGCCGGATAATGCAAAATCCAGTTCCCGTGACGTTTGGACAATGCTGCCCTGAGAAAAATCAAAAACAGTGTTTAACTCGGCAGTTTCCGCCGAATCTGTCTGAGAATTGGCCTGCTGAGCATTTAGGACTTTTGTAAAGGTATTGCATCTGCGCTTAAAACCGGCGGTGCTTGCATTTGCCAGATTGTGCGTGATAATTTCGTATTCACGCGTCAGCGTATCTATACTGGAGCCAAGCTGTTCGGTAATATTTAACATTTTATAGTCCCCGGCCTGCTAAAATCTCAGTTTCGGCCTTATGGTCTTTTTTAGGTTCACCCGCAGAAGATACCTCCTGTATGTTAGATTTGTTTTTTATGGATGCGGCGTTGGTTGCCTTAATCATTTCGCAGAGGTTGTCGTCTGTCAGGCCTGTCAATTCAATAGCTATGGAAAAGCCATCTTCAACAGCTTTGCAGTGTCTGACCAGGCCGATGTCTTCTACTATTTTGGATGGCGTGACATCACTATTCTGACTCAAGGCCTGGTACATTGAATTCGGCTGACCCTGCCCGCTAAGCTTGAATCCCACAATGACGCGGTCGCCTGTCTTTGCTTGCATCGTGGTAAGAACTCGCAGGCCGGGGCCTGCCATCTCGATAATATCGGCCGGCATAAACTTAGGCGGCCCCCAATTCGTGTCATCTGAACCATTGTCCTGATTGATATGAGCATCGAACTGCCTGGCAAACGGGAATGCAGCAATGTAGGCCGGCTTTTTTACCGGCACGCGCAAAAAACGTCTGCGGTTCACAAAACGCACATTTTCGCTGTGACTTATAAAGAAAGATTTTCCGCTGCGGTCCAGCACAGTGCTGTCAAATTCCCAGATTGAAGCTCCGAAATAGTAACGCACAGTCAGAGATTCTCCGGGTGCGATTTTCAGCTCTTCTGAGGTTTCAATGGTCAGCCCCAAATCTTCATTTTTTTTGACGACCGATTCGCTGTCAAGGAATTCGCCCGTCGTTACGGGCGTTATATGCAATGTTTTACCTTCGGGAATCTGCCTGCTGTCCGGCTTTAGATTATACCGCCGGTTTGTTAGATTCTTTGCGGGTTTGCGAAAACCGAGTTTATCTCGCAGCACAGAAATTTCCGCGTTCAAACGCCTGCTTGCCTGTGGGCCTTCTGCAGCCAGCACCGAGCGTGCAATTTTTGCAGCACCCCGTTCAAAAATCTTTGCAAGGGAGAAAATGGATTCGACTTGATTGAGCTTTTCCTTGGTGGCAATATTAAGAAGAATCTGACGTTCACGCCGACTTAATCCCATTCGTTCGGCATTTTCAAAAAAAAGTCTGTGTGCCGCCTTGCGCTGCCTGTTCGTGCGACTATATGTAACTATAATAAAACAGGCAACCAGTGCAATCATTGCAGCAGTTGTCCCTGCAATGAACCATCTTTCGCTTGATAAACTGTTGTTCATCCAGCGCATCGCCTGCCAACGCTCAGCCGGCGTCAGCGATAAAATATATATACCCAGCTTTGTCGTTATACCTGTCATTATTATTTGATGTTACTTTCGTCTTATCTAATCAGGCTTGTCAGCTCCTGCAGGATGTCGTTGGCGACACGGATAGTCCTTGCGTTTGCCTGGAATCCATTCTGAGCCTGAATCATATTGACAAATTCGGTGGCTACATCGGCGTTGGATTTTTCGAGCGACCCGCCGTGAATTATACCTGCACCGCCGGTCATTGCCTGAGTTGCCACTGCTTCGCCGGAGTTGGCTGAAGGCACAAAGTAGCCGTTCCCGATGTTCTCAAGTCCTGCGGCGTTCTGAAACAGTGCTACCTGCAGCGTGGCAATATTTTTCTTGATGCCGTTGGAGAACGCACCGATGAGGATACCTTCGTTATTGATTGAAACGGATGAAAGCCTTCCTGCTTCATAGCCGTTCTGCTCGTTCGCCACAGCGGTGGAATTGCCTGCGAATTGAGTCAGGCCGTCGAGCTTGCCCGGTGTGCCGAGGTCTATGGATATTGTTTGACTGGTACCAATATTGGCAAAAGTAATGTCGAAATCAGCAGATTCGGTCCCCCCCAGGCCTGAAAATGAACCGTCGCTTGCATCAAAAGTAATTCCTTCGATTCGGCGGTCGGAAATCTCGCTGACGTTGCCGGTAATTGATGTAAGTACCATATCCCAGGTATTTGCGGTATCAGTACGTACAAATGCACCTGAAATGACGTGTTTGCCGCCCTGTGAATCGTAAGCAGTAATACTGATACTTTTGACTTCATCGCCTCCGACGGTTGTTATTTCAAAATAATCCGGCGTTTCAAAAGACCCATCCCCTGTATAGGCAATGCTCAAATCGGTCCTGGTGTAACCCCCGGTATCATCGGTGATTCGGATTTGGCCATTGACCAGCGAAGCTGTTGAGCCGTCAAGGACATTGTTATTCAGATGGTCGATTAAATCTCCCAGCGATGTACTGCCGTCAACTGCATAAGTCAGTCCTGTATCTAGTGCGGTGCCGTCTTTTCTATAACCGCCTATTGTTATTGTACCGGATGACAGCGAGCCGCTGTACTGGTCAAGCTCGCTGATTAGTGTTGTTTCAGTAG
>CAZYWY010000318.1:0-2941 GCA_964651605.1 uncultured Pirellulales bacterium
CGAGGAGTGAAACGACGAAGCAATCTTCATTATTGCTTCAAAAACGAGATTGCTTCGCTTCGCTCGCAATGACGCAGCGAATTTTTAGAGGTGGCCCAAAGTTTATTTGGACAGGTTTTTTCATTTTCTTCTGGGCTTTTATAGCTGCATCCCCTGCCCAGGCACAAAATCTGGCAGATTTCGAGAAAAGATTGACAGAATTTACCCTCGATAACGGGCTTAAATTCCTGGTTCTCGAACGTCACGAAGTTCCGGTCGTCTCTTTCCATATGCAGGCCAACGTCGGCTCGGTGAATGAGGTTACCGGAAAGACAGGCCTGGCTCATTTATTTGAGCATCTGGCTTTCAAGGGTACAAAAACAATCGGTACAAATAATTACAAAGCCGAAGCCAGAGCAATGGCTGAAGAAGACAGACTGTTCGAGCAAATCAAAATCGAACTGCAAAAAAGCGACAAAGCCGATATTAAGCATCTGGAACAACTGCAGAAGCAATTTGAACAAGCCCAGAATGAAGCTCACAAGTATATAATCCCGGACGAGTTTGAAGAGACGCTCGCCAGGCAGGGCGCAGATAATTTCAACGCATACACCTCGTATGATTTCACTTGTTATACAGTTAGTCTGCCCTCAAACGAAATCGAGTTATGGATGTTAATGGAATCGGACCGCTTCGCAAATCCTGTGCTGCGTGAATTTTACAAGGAAAAAGCTGTGGTGCTCGAAGAGCGGCGGATGAGAGAAAATGAACCTGACAGCCGATTATACGAGGAATTTAGTGCCGTTGCATATCTTGCACATCCTTACGGCGTGCCGGTCATAGGTCATCTAAGTGACATCCAGGCTCTTACCCGTCCTGAAGCGATTACCTTTTTCAAAAAATATTATATCCCGAGCAATCTAACAGTTGTGATAGTCGGCGATGTTAATACACCGCAGATAGAAAGTCTGGCAAAAAAATATTTCGCAGGCATTCCCAGCGGCCCAAAGCCCGGGCCGGTCGTGACACAGGAGCCGTCTCAGCGAGGTGAACGGCGGGTAACGATTTATGACCAGTCTCAACCGAAGATAATTATCGGCTATCATCAGCCAAGCGTCACTCATCCTGACAACGCCGTGTTCGAGGCAATCGCCGAGATAGCAGGCAGCGGACGAACATCCCGGCTTTATAAATCACTTGTGAAGGAAAAAAAGATTGCTGTTGCAGTCTCTGCTTATCTTAGCTGGAGAAAATACCCGGGGCTGTTCATATTTTTCGCCGTTCCTTCCAAAGGCCACACAAATCAGGAATGTGAAGAAGCAATTTATGCGGAGATTGAAAAGCTCAAAACCGAGCCGGTTCTGCCCGAAGAGCTGACCAAAGCAAAAACACAAATCCGCGCCGCTTTAGTCAGACTGCTCGAATCAAATTCCGATACGGCCGCCGAGTTGGCTTTTTATGATAGTATCACCGGAGGCTGGCAAAATCTTTTCGGCGAGCTTGATAAAATTCAGAAGGTTACGGCAGATGACATTAAACGCGTAGCCTCAAAATACTTCACACGCAAAAATCGCTCCGTCGGAACGATTGAAACAGAACAGACAGAAGACACCAGTCAGGTGAGTGCCAAAAACTGAATTTTTGCAGGGACTCAAAATGAGACATCATAAATTATATCTTAAAAGTACTTTATCGTTTTTTGCTTTTGTATTGTTTCTCGCCGGGACAGGCTGCACGCAGCGAACCGCAGGCAATTACAAGGAATTAAAATATCCGAAACTTGGTGACATTGAGGTTCCCAAAATTGAGCGGGTTACACTGGCCAACGGGATGAAGCTGCTTCTGCTGGAAGACCACGAGCTGCCTCTAATAAATGTCTCTGCTATGATTCGGACAGGTTCAGTTTATGAGCCTGCGGATAAAATCGGACTGGCAGCAATCACGGGCAGTGTTATGCGTACAGGCGGAACCACCACTAAAACAGGCGACCAGATTGATGAGCAGCTTGAGCAAATTGCCGCATCTGTGGAAACCGGCATAGGCCTGAATGCTGGCCGGGCTTCGATGTCAGTTCTCAAAGAGGATATTGGAACAGGGCTGGCAATTCTTGCCGATGTGCTGATGAATCCGGTATTTGCCGAGAATAAGATTGAACTGGCAAAAATACAGGTACGCAGCAGCATTGCCAGGCGTAATGATGATATTGACTCAATCGCTAACCGCGAATACAACAAACTCATTTACGGCCCGAACAGTGTCTATGCCAGGCATAGCGAATACGCCACCATAGATAACATCACACGCAATGATTTGGTCGCATTTCATAAAAGATTCTATCATCCGAATAACGTAATACTCGCTGTCTGTGGTGATTTTGACACAAAGGAAATAATAAAAAAAATCGAGGATGCCTTCAAAGGCTGGGAAACAACCGATGTGAAACTGGAGTCTGTTCCGCAGGTTGAATACCAGTTCCGCTCGACAGTCAATGTTGTTAAAAAAGATGACATTCACCAAAGTCTTATTGTAATGGGTCATATCGGCGGCACAAGGAAAGACCCGGATTACTATGCACTGGTTGTGATGAATGAGGTACTTGGCAGCGGCTTTACCGGGCGTCTTTTCAAAAACGTCCGCTCCCGCCAGGGGCTTGCCTATGTAGTTTATGGGTTTCATACATTCGATTACGACCATCCGGGACTGTTCTTTGTCACTTGTCAAACCAAATCCGAATCAACTGTAAAAGCTATCAATGCGATGACAGATGAGGTGCGAAAGATTACACAGAGTGAAGTAACCGATGAAGAACTGGCGGTGGCAAAACAGGCATTTCTTAATTCGTTTGTTTTTTATTTTGAAACCAAAAGACAAATCATCGAACGCCTGATGGATTATGAATATTTCGATTACCCTGCTGACTTCCTGCAGAAACTAAAAGCCGAAATCGAAAAAGTTACAAAGG
>CAZYWY010000319.1:0-2936 GCA_964651605.1 uncultured Pirellulales bacterium
AGACGAAGAAAAAGGTACAGTAATTGAAAATAAAATTCACAAAGGCGCAGATATGCAGATTCCACGCATATACAAATTTATAATCAAGTATATTACCCCTGTGTTTTTGTTTATTATTCTGGGCATGTGGATTCTGCAGGAATGGCTGCCTGTCATCAAGATGAAGAATGTTTCTGAAACAAATAAACCATACATATTGGCAACAAGAGTTGGTTTGATACTGATTTTCCTCGTACTGGCGATTTTAGTAAAAATTGCCTGGAGAAAGAAAAAACTAAAAGCGGAGGTTACAAAATGACAATCGGCGGCTGGATATTTTTGTCAATATCCTGGGGTATAATCCTTAGCTTGGCTATCTTTTGTTTCATAAAGGTATTTTCAAAAAAAGAGATTAAATGACAAGACTCAGGACTAAGGATTTTATTTTGCTGTCTTGTGTTTATTGTTTATTACCGATGTAGCCGGCCTCGATACTTCGCTGGATAATATTACGTGCCAGCGGTGCTACATCGCTGCTGCCGTGCTGCCCGCCTTCAACAATAACAGCAAGAGCGATTTTATGTCCGCTGCTGTCTTGAGCAAATCCGGCAAACCAGGCGTCTTCCGGCCCGGTTGTCGAGCCGGTTTTACCGAAAATTTTCACATCCTCCTGAGCAAACATATTCAGTACCGGGGCAAACTGGTCGTGAGCCGTGCCGCCTGATTCATTGACTACCGCACCCATACCATCATAGACAGTCTCCAGTGTCTTTGCGGAAAGCCCCAGCGATATACTGCCGGGATTTTGCATTTCCCTGAATAACCGTGGCTGCATTATTATGCCCTGCCTTGCGATTGTAGCCATTGTGTTGGCTACCTGAAGCGGATTAACTCTCAGATTGCCCTGCCCTATGCCGAACTGCTTTTTATCTTTTGGCTGGAGCGGCGGCATTCGCATCGAGGCTGAATCTTCACTTGTCGGATTTGTACTTGAGATTGCCCCTGCCGCCTGCCTGAGGTTTCTGCTGTATTCGGTCTGGTCTATAGCGGGCGGTGCAGATAAGACCTCTCGACCATAACCAAACTCAAGAAGCCAGCGTTGCAGTACATCACTGTCGAGCATATCAGCTAAGTGAGAAAAATAAACATTGCAGCTTCCTTTTATGGCATTTCGAGCGATATTTTTCCACTTGGTGTCGTGACCATATCCATATCTATTGAAAATCCAGCAGTTGGGCCAGCCCGGCGGCGCCGCTTCGGATGGACAGGAGATTTCCGTATCAGCAGTTATAATGCCTGTTTCCATACCGGCAATTAGAATCAGCGGCTTAACAACTGAACCCGGGGGATACAGAGCGTTGATAGAGCGGTTTATCATTGGCTTGTTCGGGTCTTTTATAATTCTGCCATAATTGTATCTTGCCTTGTTGAGGTCATAAACAGGCAGAGAAACTAAAGCCAGTATTTCGGCTGATTCAACATCAATAACGACCGCTGCCATACCCGGACCGCAGCCGGGTTCGTGATTGTATGTAATTAAATCAGTTTCTATTTTCTTTTGCAGCTCTATATCCAGCGTTAATACAACATCATCTCCGAGTTTTGTTTCAGTACGATTTATAAGTTTTTTGTCTATATCAAAGCTCTCTTCCCCCCTGCTGCCTCGCAGAATACTTTCGCAGACATATTCGACGCCACCTTCTCTTCCGCAGACCTCGCCGGGCAAATAACTCTGCAATTCATCATCAGCAAAAAGGTTTGCATCGTTTTCCGGCTGCCCCTGGGCCTGTCCTACCCAGCCTATTGTCTGGGCAGCAACAGTACCATAAGGGTACGACCTCTGAACTTTAGGAACTATCTCCACGCCCTCAACATCAAGAAATTCTATCTGAGCAGCATAAATATCGTCATCTGTCTTCAAATCGAGCAGAGGATAACTCTGATACATCTCAGCAATATCAACCTTGTACGCCAACAGATTTCTGTCGTTGGCATCCGGGACAGCCTGTTCAAATTCCTCATCCGGGTAGTTCCTTTTCCATGCCTGATATGTTCTCTGGTACCAAATTTCGTCATTGATTTGCCGTATTTTTTCTTCGATTTGATATGTCTCGAAGCCGAACTGCTCGCAAGTGGTTATTATTTGTTTTATATCTTCAATCTTGTTGTGAATTTCTTCTGCTGCTTTGTCAATTGCTTCCTGCGGATTATTTTTTCTCGACGCCAAAATTAGCTCGCATTTCTGGACTCGCTCATCCCAATAACAGGACAAAGTATAATTTATACTCAGTCGGAATTGAGGTTCATCGCAGGCTAATTCCTTGCCATATCTGTCGAGTATGCTGCCTCTTAATGTTTTATACTGTTGTGTCCGGCCTCGTTTCAGTTGGGCAATTTCTTTTTGGACATCGGAGGCTGTAATAAGCTGCATTTGTGCCAATCTGCCTATACAAACCAATAAAAGCAGCAGAGCGGCTACGATAAATATTTTGATTCGCTTACTGTACATTATTCCCGCATTTTAAGATTTATCTCTTCAACTTATCAAGTGAATTCAGCGTTTGCGGTAGCGAAATGTATTAGTACGCATCCACCATGCAACCGGTATGAATAAAAAAGGTCCGGCTATACCTGAGAAAAAAGCTGTAAATAAAACAGATTTATATAAGTGCTGGGGAATAGGTGTACCTTTTATGTGATTCAGCAGAGCGGTCAGAATACCGGCCAGTATTGCAACAAAAAATATAGCAATAGCCTGGTATGGCTTACTTCTAATAGCAATAATCCGATGTAAAAATGTCAACGCAGTTCCCACCAGGCCGAAACTGAGCATCTGCGGCCCCATCGTGTCCCCGAATCCGGATATATCTGCGGCAAAACCCAGAATAAACGATGTTACAATTGCTTCGGAAGTGCTGGTTTGCGTTGCGAAAAATACCACAAGAATTAACAGCAGG
>CAZYWY010000320.1:0-2933 GCA_964651605.1 uncultured Pirellulales bacterium
TTGAGGAATATATGGAAGAATTGGCCAGAAACATATCAGCCCTTGGTCATTTAAGACTGGCCGGTTTGATGACAATGGGGCCTCGCTTTGGAAATCCTGAAGATGTTAGACCATATTTTAGAAAGACAAAAAAAATATTTGAAAGAATCAAAGCTCTTGGCTTACCAAATATAGATATGAAATATCTCTCCATGGGTATGACAAATTCGCACAGAGTTGCTATAGAGGAGGGTTCCAATATGGTCAGAATTGGAACGGAAATATTCGGAGAAAGAAATTAAAGGTAAAAAAATGGCTGAAGAGTTCTCGTTTAAGGATTATACCATAGTCTCCTGCGGAGCACTTGCTCCAGAGTTAAATTACTTAAGAAAGCATGGTTTTTTAGATGCTGAGAAAATTGTTTATACGACACCTGGCCGGCACGAGGTTCTTAAAGAGCTTGAAAGCCAATTGATACGAAAAATAAACGTTGCTAACCCGCATTTCTCACAAGCGCATTGAAAAAGACTGCCCGCTCTGGTATAACTTGTTTTACAGAAAGACATTATATTAGAGACACGGCGAACTTACCCCTGTACGTGCAAACAGTTCCAGCCGTTATAAAAAGATTACTGTCAGTCGCAGTGCGGTTGACAGGCGAACTGTCGCAGGAACTGTCGCAGGCCAAAGAGCAATATGAACAAACGGGTATAGCCGCCCGCGTATTCAAAGATTTTACCTATCAGACGCTCGATAGCTGGAGCTGTTCGCGTCGTGTGGTTGGCAAAGCTGAACATCTTGACAAGGGACAAAACCCGCGATTCGTCGTTACTTCGCTTTCACAAGACCGATACGATGCCTGCTGCTTATATGAGCAGTTGTACTGCGGACGAGGCGATATGGAAAACCGAATTAAAGAGCAGCAACTGTGTCTGTTTGCCGACCGAACCAGTGCTGCAACGATGCGATCTTCAATTTTTAAACCATTATGAAGATTGCTTCGTTGTTTTGCTTCTCGCAATGAAATTTTTCGAGATTCCCTTAATTATTGAGAAATGTTTTCGTTTTGATTTTTGGAAATTTCGATATGTTTATCAAAATTCCTGTCGTCTGTCTGCGGGTAATCCATTCTGTAATGGACGCCTCTGCTTTCTCTGCGCTGTTGTGCAGCCTGTGCAATCAGCAGGCAGGTAGTCAGCATATTCTGGCACTGCCAGCCCTCCGGTGAATCGAAGACCTTATCCATAACATAACTTTGCCAAAACCGGATGATTTCCTGAGCCTCGGCGAGCGGCTGGTCGCTGCGGGTAATGCCGACATTTCGCCACATAAGCGATTTAAGCGAGTTCACGACATCTTCGGTGTTCAGGCGAGTACGGCTCGATTCGGGTATGTCGAATTTGAGCCGGGAGCGTTTTGCCCCGTTTGAATCTTTTTTCATCTTTCCACAGACGGCCTGGCCTGCAATTTGGCCGAACACAAGCCCCTCCAGCAGTGAATTACTGCCCAGCCGGTTTGCCCCGTGCAGACCAGTGCAGGCGATTTCACCGCAGGCGTAAAGATTCTCGATGCTTGTTTTGGCGTTAATGTCGGTCTTTACACCGCCAACCATATAATGGGCGCTTGGCCGCACCGGCACAAGGTCGTGTTTTATGTCAATATCGAAACTTTCGAGCAGCTCATTAATATATGGGAATCTCTTTGCGAAATAGGCCTTGTCGAAATGACGCAGGTCCAGGAATACATTTGTCGCCTCGGTTTTTCGCATCTGCTCGTGGATAGCCCTGCTTACTATGTCACGCGGTGCAAGCTCTGCTGATTCGTGGTATTGTTTCATAAAGGCCCTGCCCCGGTTGTCCACGAGTATGGCACCTTCGCCGCGTATTGTCTCGGTAATCAATGCACGAGTAGCACCTGCGATATAAAGAGTCGTGGGGTGGAACTGGATGAACTCCAAATCCCGCAGCACAGCCCCTGCCCGCCAGGCTATTGCGATACCGTCTGCTGTTGCGACTTCCGGATTGGTGGTTTCGCGGTACAATCGGCCCGCGCCGCCCGTTGCAAGGATTGTATTGTCTGCCCAGATGATTTGGATGCTTTTTTTGCTGTTACAGCCAATAACACCGAGGCATTTATTCTCATCATTGGTCAATAAGTCGATGACGAAAAACTTCTCCAGCACTCTTATATTCTGATTTTCCTTCACCTTTTTGATAAGCGTCTCGGCAATCCCGCGTCCGGTTTCATCACCGTGAGCATGAGCGATACGCGGGTGACTGTGGCCGCCTTCAAGGGTCAGTGACAGGGCATTGTTGACGATGTCGAATTTGGCTCCCCAATTCAGAAGCTGCTCAATTAATTTCGGTCCGCGGCGTACTACAAGTTCGACAATATCCCGGTCGCACAATCCGCAGCCTGTGGCAAGGGTGTCAGATATGTGAGATTCAAAGGTATCGCTCTTGTCAAAAACCGAGGCGATACCGCCCTGAGCCTTCCAGGTGTTGCTGTCCTTCAGAGAGCCTTTGCAAAGTATCGTGACAGGGGTGCCTGCGGCAGCTTCGATAGCGGCACGAAGACCGGCAACACCTGCACCGATTACGAGGGTGTCGGTATAAAACTGCTGCGTGGAAACCGAGTCGATATTTATCAGGTAACGCGTTGTTTCAGGTTTTTCAATCATCTCAATTTATTCATCTATTTAAAATAATTTAGAGAAGAATACAGAATTAGAAAATTGTAAATTGCAAATTGTTAATTGTAAATTAAAATTACAAATTGTATGTGTTCGAGACAGCAAAAGGATGAATTTGAATCGGCTAAGCAACGGATGCTCAGGTATGACCTGAAAGAACGAGGCATCACAAGCCCTGATGTGCTGGCGGCTATGGCAGCGGTGCCGCGTGAGGAGTTTATACCGCTTAGCTGCAAGTTTCAGGCTTACAAGGACGGCCCGC
>CAZYWY010000321.1:0-2915 GCA_964651605.1 uncultured Pirellulales bacterium
CAGTTTGCCTTCGGCGAATAATCTAATCGCCTGCGGATATGCGATACATTCCTGTTCAAAAACCCTCGCTGCGAGAGTATCGGGGGTATCTGTCTCTTTCACAGCACAGCCCCGCTGGATGATAATCGGGCCTTTATCGTATTCGTTCGTGCAGAAATGCACGGTACAGCCGCTGACTTTACAGCCGGCCTTGAGGACCGCCTCGTGGACGTGATGTCCCCACATTCCTTTGCCGCCGAAGGAGGGCAGCAAAGCAGGATGGATATTCATCACACGATTTTCATATCGTGCTGGAATTGTCCACAGGCACAGCCAGCCAGCCTGAATGACCAAATCGACCTTCGCTGCGGCCAACTCATCTTCGAGGCTTATGCTGAACTGTTCGATGTCTGGGAAATCTTTTCTGCGGATGATTTTGACTTTAAGCCCCGCCTTTTCCGCTCTTTCCACACCTGCCGCCGATGAAAGCGAGCTGATGACAATGGGGATTTCTGCATTAAGTTTGCCGGCTTTGATATATTCGAGAATATTCAGCAGTGTTCTGCCGCCGCCGCTGAGCAGAACGCCGAGCCGAACCAGCTTTTGGTTATTCTCGGCAGCTTGTTGTATGGGAGCAATGTCACTTTGTGCATCGAGAGCCTGGTTCACGAGCTTGTCGGCAAGTTTGTTTTTCTCTCTTGGGATATGTTTTATTTTCCAGTCCTTGAACGAACTCAGCAAAGCAACAGCCTGCTGAAAAAGGGGTGTTATTTGTTCGCTTTTTACCTTGTACCTGCCGTTAATCTGTCTTACCAGTAATTCACTGTCGCTGAAGATGCTGAGCCGTTCGGCTTTGATTTGCTTTGCAGCTTCGAGAGCCTTGACTAATCCTGTATATTCGGCGACATTATTTGTTGCCCTGCCGAGAAAAAAGGCCTGTGCCTTCAATTGCCTGCCTGACGGTGTTGTCAGAACAAACGCCGCCGCCGCAGGTCCCGGATTGCCTCTGCTGCCTCCGTCTATATGAACTACAATTTCATCGTACAAGGCTCTAACTCACAAACTTATCACTGAGAACAAGTATTCTTGTGCAGTTGGGACAGCGGATAATATCATCTTTGGTCATAAGCAGGTTGACGCTTTCAGCAGGGACTTTCATAAAGCAGCCACCGCAGCTGTAGATGCCGCTATTGTCATCCTGCTTTTCAATAAAAGCGACAGCTTCGCCGTCATAAGTTTCAGCGACTCTTTTGAATATTTCCAAAGGCCGAGGAGGTATTTTCTGACTGAGCTGGTCCCATTCAACCTGGATGTTTGCTATCTCCTGCTCATACTTGGCTGCCAGGGCTTCGTTGTCTTTTCGAGTCTGCTCAAGGGTTTGCTTTTGCTCTTCTATCTGTTTTTGAATATCCCGGCATTCCTGTTCATCCGTCTCAATATCTTTAAGCAACTCAAGTGTCTGGGTTTCAACCTTTGAATTGTCGGCTTTGATTGTATTAAGCTGGGTGAGTAATGCGGCGTATTCCTTGTTGGTTCGTGCGCTGTTGAGCGAGGCTCTTAGCTTTGCTACTGTCTGGTCGGTACTTTTGAGTTCCAGCTCCAGCCTGCCGGCTTGTACCTTGGTAAGTTGAATCTCCTCTTTCTTGGCCTCAAAAGCGTTCTGGAGACTTCTGATTAAATTTTCCTGAATTATTACGTTTCTTCTGCACCTTGTAAGTTTGGACTTTTCGATTCTCAGGCGGTTCTCAACGCTCTGAAGTTTCATCAGCCCATTTAATACCGGTCCCATTTATACTCCTTTGTGACAGACAGTATGAAATTTCCAAAACAAGTATTATCCCTCTTAATAATTCGTTCTGCAAGAAATTTTTCTTATTTTTTTTGTCCTTCATTTTTTATAACCGGCAGTATAATAACGGCGAAATGAAGGATTTTCTGCAAAATCTTATTCAAGCCGAATCCACCACTGCAACCGGCGAAGCAGCCGCTGCAACAGTTGTTGAGGCTGAGCTTGCCCGCAGCGGCATAAAGGCAGATCTAGACCTGTGGGACGATAACAGGGCAAATGTAATCGCTCATATCGGCTCAGGAGGCAGCAGGGGCATCCTGTTATTTGCCTGCCATCTCGATGTTGTACCTGCTGAGGGAAAATGGCAGTACCCGCCGTTCGAGGCGGTTGAAAATGCCGGTAGAATCTACGGCAGAGGCTCAACAGATATGAAAGCCGGCATCGCCTGTGCTGTAACAGCTATCAGGCGGGTGGTCGATTCCGGCGTGAAACTGCAGGGTTATATAATATTTATCGGTTGTGCCGGCGAAGAAACCGACAGCGCCGGGGCAGAAAGATTCGTCCGAAGTTATAATCTGCCAAAGCCCGCCGGCATTGTTATACCTGAACCGACGGACTTTGCAATAGTTACGGTACATCGAGGCCTGATTTGGCTGGAAATTACAACAAAAGGCAAGGCTGCCCACAGCTCGAGACCGGAGCTTGGCGTAAATGCAATAAGGTCGATGCGTTCGGTACTGAATGAGTTGGAACATTTTAAGCCGGATGAGCAGCCGAACGAGCTTTTGGGCGGCTGCTCGTTGAGCGTCAATACAATCAGCGGCGGCAATGCCCCTAATATCGTGCCGGACAAGTGCAGTCTGGGAGTGGATATTCGCACTGTGCCGGGGCAGAATGAGCGGGATATTATCGAAGGTCTGAAAGAAATCTTTGCCAGTCTCAAATCGCAGAATCCGCAATTTGAAGCGGATGTTGCCATAACAAGAAAATCTGCCTCTTTGCAGACGGATAACCGCTGTGATTTTGTCAGGGATTTCTGCAGGTCTGTTGGGAACGAAAAAACCGGCGCAGTGGGTTTTACCACCGATGGGCCGTGTTTTGCATCGCTGAATGCTCCTGTTGTTATTTTCGGGCCGGGCAAGCCGCA
>CAZYWY010000322.1:0-2906 GCA_964651605.1 uncultured Pirellulales bacterium
AAAACTCAAAACTTAAAACTATTCTCAAGGGAATTGGATTTAAGGCAACTATAAAGTGACAGCAAAAGACCAAAATATTTTAAGCTGGCCGGGCGGGACTTTGGATTTTTCAGCAGGGACTCTGGTGATGGGCGTTTTAAATGTCACGCCAGATTCTTTCAGCGACGGCGGCAAATATTTCACTCCTGAAAAAGCTTTCGCACACGGCCTGCAAATGGCAGCCGAGGGCGCTGCAATAATTGATATAGGCGGCGAATCGACCCGCCCTGGTGCTGAATCCGTCCCGCCGGCAAAGCAAATCGAGCGGGTTGTGCCGGTTATAAAAAAGCTGCGGGAAAAGCTCAATGTACCGATTAGTATTGATACATTCAATGTTGAAGTTGCAGAAGCTGCTTTGGAAGCCGGCGCTTCAATAATCAATGATATAACCGCATTGAGCGATGAGCGTGTGGGACATTTGGCCGCACAAAAGCAGGTGCCGGTTGTCCTGATGCACATACAGGGGACACCAGCTACGATGCAGGTTGAACCGCATTATGATGATGTTGTCGGCGAGGTATTGGAATATCTGCTGGGTCGTGCAAGGTACGCTGAGGAGCTTGGCGTTACAAAGGAGCGGATTTTGATTGACCCGGGCATCGGGTTCGGTAAAACTTTCGAGCATAATATTTTGCTTTTGCAGAATCTCGAAAGGTTTGTCAATACCGGCTACAGGGTGCTTGTGGGGGTTAGCCGAAAGGCCTTCATAGGTAATCTAACAGGCAAGAGCAATCCCGCCGAGCGTATTTTCGGCACCGCCGCTGCGGTTGCCCGCTGTGTTAATGCGGGCGTATCAATCGTCCGCGTCCACGATGTTGCTGCAATGAGCGATGTGGTCAAAGTCACTCAGGCAATAAAACAACTAACAAGCTACTGACAAATCCTCAAGGCAACTTATAAAAAGGTATAAGCATCCAAATTAATTATTTAGATGCGATTTTAACAGTTTCATTAAATATGCAATATTATCTTCAACTACTTGATATCGCTTTTTAACGAAATTTGTTGATTGCGACATCTTTTGTAATAACAATTCTGCTTCTCGTATATCGAATTCATTTTTAGTTTTTTCAGCGTTCTGCCTGCTTTTTTCATATTCCATAAACCAATTATTGTGTATCTGAAGCGACGATCCAAAATCGCATATACTATAATTTGTCGCCATCACGGCTTCAAGAAGTTGCTCATTAGGAATCTTCACAATTAAATGAAGAACCTCTTCGTATCCAGGAAGGCGATGTGATACAGGATCGGTATAAAAGAATACAGGCTTATTATTGTCTGCCATTCGGATATTATTTGCTGTCTTTCCCATGAATTTTTGATATCCAGTCACTCCCGTTTTGATTATCCGATACAAATTCTGCAACTCAATTTTCTCATTATTCTTTTGCATCTCAAGTGTTTTTTTTATTTGCCAACGCATCATAAGCCATGATAACAATGCTCCAAGTATGACACCACCAAAGCCTATTATGAATGGTGTTATTTGCGAGATAAAAGATTTTTCGATAATTTGTGCTGTGACTAAATTAGGGTCCATTTTCTGTCCTTTTGATTACTTTAAATTACAAATCCGGGAATATTTTGTATTTCTCCTTTCCATTAAGGTCGTCTCCTATCTCGCGGATGCTTCTCCAAAAAGACATTCGGCATCCGTAGATTATAGATTATCACAATCTGGTTTGTTTGTCAGCAGAATTTTGAGATTTCTTTTGTTCAATCAAGATAGTGTAGGGTGGGCTTTAGCCCACCGATTCATATTTTTATTGGTGGGGCAAGCCCCACCCTACTTTTTTATTTGTGATTCAAACTGTGTGCGGCGATGGCGGCCTGGCCGAGCGAGATGCCGCCGTCATTGGAAGGGACAAGCCTGTTAAATAAAACAGTGAAGCCGGCCTGTTCCAGCAGTTCAATAAGGCGGTTTATCAGGTAGCGATTGCAGAAAACGCCGCCGCTTAAAGCTGCTGTGTTGATGCCCATCTGCTGCCGAGCCGATATTGCCAATTTGAGCATAGCTTCTGCGATTGTGTTGTGAAATTTTGCGGAGATTATGCCGGCTTCGAGTCCATTTTTTATGTCACTTACTAAACCTCTGAATGTTTTGTCGAGGTTGATGCAATGAATGTCACCTGCCTGCCCAACCAGTTCAAATTCGTAGGTTTCATTGAGTCCTTTACTGGTAACAGCCTCAAGTGCCATCGGCAGTTGGGCGTCGAAATGATTGTAACTGCCCAGGCCGAGCAGCGCAGAGACTGCGTCAAAGACCCTGCCGAGACTGGATGTCTGGATGCAATTTATGTTTTTATCTAATTGCTCAGCAATAACATTCATCTTGTCGTTTGCAGGCTCGATACGGTTCAGCAGCCATTGGAATTTTTGCAGGGAAAAATCTGCACCGAATGCTTTTTTCAACAGCGATAGCAGTGGCCGGATGGCTTCTTTACCTGCGGTGTCACCACCGGCGAGACTGAAATAATCGAGATGTCCGAAGCGTTCGAATTTTTCCAGTGAGGCGATGAGGCACTCGCAGCCCCAGATTGTCCCGTCGCTGCCATAGCCTGTGCCATCGGCGACCAAGCCGATGACCGGGCCTTCGAGATTATGCTCAGCCAGCACTGATGCGATGTGGGCCCAGTGATGCTGCACCTGTATTGTCTTCACATCTTGCATCGAAAGGGCACATTGAGTTGACAAATACGCCGGGTGAAGGTCGCAAACTATCGTTTTCGGCTCGACCTCGAACAGCTTCTGCAAATGCTCGATTGAATCGATATAGTGATGATAAACCTCGGCATCCTCAAGGTCGCCGATATGCTCGCTGCATATAAGCTGATTCTGTTTTGCGAAGCAGAAGGTGTTCTTCA
>CAZYWY010000323.1:0-2603 GCA_964651605.1 uncultured Pirellulales bacterium
AAGCACGACAATAACGAGAATGCCGGTTTCAAGCCGATTTGAAAGGTCACCTATAGCATACATTGTCCTGTCCCACAGTTGAAATCCGTAATGCTCAAAAAGCCAGTTTTCCGTCCGATTTATATTCCGCAGAAACAGCCAGCCGGCCAGACTGCCCAGAGCCGAACCAAGCAAGCCCACTAACAACGCAAACCCAAGAAACAATTCAATAATATCCGCATGCGATACCCCGATGCTGCGCAATATTCCAATATCTTTGCTCTTGTGGCTGATTATCATATAAAAAACCACAAGAATAATAAAAACGGTTGTCAGGCCGACAAACCCAAACATAATAATCAGTGCAGCCTCTTCGTTCTCCATCGGCGCAATGGACTCTCGCCTGAATTGCTTCCAATCCTGCACGGTAACCGTATCCAGCAGATAAGCCAGAGACCGCCCGGCGTTCTGCTGCCTGAATTTCTGCCACAATGAACGGACAGTTTGGCAGCCGCTCTGCAAAGTGACATTTCCCCGGAATTTAATATGGATTTGCGATATTCTTTTATCAGCTATATCCATACCACAGAGCATCTGTGCCTGCTCTAAAGGCAAATATACCACCGAATCATCAACTCTCGGCAGGCCGGTATCCGACTGGTCGCTGAAGTAAAAAGTTTTCGTATTGACAATGTCACCACCTGCCTGGGCCAGAGCGCCTTTGGCAGTTAAAGGAAAACAACTGATAGAATAAGCAATATCCGGCGGATTCCATAGGACGGATTCTATATCGCTGTCATCTCTCAATAATTTCAAATCACCCAGAACGCAACCTGTTTTATTGGGGTCATCATCAACCATAAACGTCCGCCAGACATCGGCTCTGTGAAAATACAGCGTCTTTGCAAAACCGGTGGCTCGGCTGTGCAGGTTCGGGTCAATCCCCATTATTTCCGCCCCCTCATCATATTGTGAGCCTTGTCGTCTTTTAAGGGCGTAGCTTTTTACAACAGGCGAGACAGCCTCAACGCACTCTGTCTTTGCCAGCAGAGTCATAAATTCTTCGTAATACGCAAACCCTACCAGAGAATCCGTCCCGACGACGCAGTCGCCTGCGAAGCTGTGATTGTCCCGCACGAAGTCACCGACAACCCCGTTCATTACCGTCATTACAACCAGAACGATAAATACACAAAGCGCAACCGCTGTCACAGCGAAATATGTTATTCGCCTTTTCAACAAATACCTCATTGGAAGGATTATTTTGTACATATAAAAGATGTCACTCGTAGCGAAGTATTTCCACCGGTTTAGTCAATGCTGCCACGACAGCAGGAATCAACGAGCCGACAGCAGCGGCAACAATCGCAATGGCCGCAACATACATCGCCCATTGCCAATCCACCTGGTTCGGAATTCTGCTGAACAAATATACGCTGCCCCTCCACAATTTCAAGCCGAATATCAGCCTTATCCACTGCTCTATAATATTGATGTTCCGCGTGATAAAAAATCCGATAACGATTCCCACGCCTGAGCCGAGCACTCCGATAAATGTGCCAAAACCTACAAAAATAGCAGCGACCGAGGTACCCGAGCTGCCGCAGCTTTTCAGAATCGCAATGTCTTTGCGTTTGATTCTGACAATCATGTAAAAAAGACAAAAAACCAGCAGAACCACCCCGAAGCTGACGGCGCCGAAAATAACCATAAGCACGCCCATCTGCTTGCGAATTTCGGTGATATAGCGGCTTAGTAATTGTTGAGCGGTCTCGATGTTCGTATTGTTTAAAAGTTCTATATCTGAATTAAGCTCCTCCACAACGAAGGTTCGCCATAAGTTGCGAATTTGTGCCGGTGCAAGAGCGAGGTTGACGTTGTCAGCCAGCTTGATTTGAATCTGGTCGGCAACCGGCAAATTCTGGTCGGGATAGAGGATTTTACTAAGCTGCTCTATAGGCAGATAGACACAGCCGCTGTCAAATTGATAAACTCCTGTCTCAACAATATCCTCAATCGAAAATGTAATAAACTTTCTTTTGATTTCCATTCTGTCATTACCAGCCCGCGAAGCAGATGCTCCAGAACCGGTAGTCAGATGGACCTTTTCCCCCAGCATTTTCATTGCAGCCTGGTGGTCATAAACATCGGTCTTTTCATCTGGCTTACACACAAGGCCGATACCGATAAAACCAGACCCCGGCCCCCAAACTTCAGACTCCGGATTTGAGTCTTGCATCTTTTTATCTCGGAGCAGATAACGATTAAAACCGGTTACCCTGGCCCGGCTGGCAGGCTCAATCCCCCAGATGTCCACCGCCCGCACGTTACCCTGTCCCAGATGTAAAAGGCCGTAGCCGGAAACCATTGGAGTTGCCGCCTTAACTATATTGGTCTGTTCAAGACGTGCGATAAACGCCTCGTACTTTGGAATACCAACCGGCGTAGCTATAACAACATCGCCCATAGCCTCAACAGCAGCCCCCTCGAAGGTCTTGATGAAACCGGTGAACAAGCTGGAAACCACCATCAGCAGCGAAACAGACAGTGCAATTGCAGCGATACTTAAAAAAACGATTTTGAGCTTACGCAGGTACCGCAACCATAAAAACAATTTCAACATT
>CAZYWY010000323.1:2613-2886 GCA_964651605.1 uncultured Pirellulales bacterium
TCGGCCTCCGCATTGTTTTTTTCTATCAGGCCTGGCAATTCTGAAAGACAGTTGAGCCGGCTGACTCCTTCCGGCACTTTTTTACCAGCGTTGGTATAAGCTGCTTTTAGAGCAGCGTGCATCCCGATATTCAAGGCCGGCTTCATATCCTTATCTATACGGTCACCAACATATAGAATATTATGCACTGGTTCACCGATTCGCTCGGCTGCAAGGCAGAACAGACGCACATCAGGTTTGCGAAAAGCAAATCTGTATGAATACATCCGCAAC
>CAZYWY010000324.1:0-2886 GCA_964651605.1 uncultured Pirellulales bacterium
GGCCAGCAGTTTAATGTCGTTAAGCACCCTTTTATCGCCCATAAAGCGGGCGGTTATCTGGATATCAACATCGATTTTTCCGAGAGTCAGCAGTCTGGTTATCTCATCAATTACCTTTTCAGTAAGTGTCCCATCCGCCCTCGCCCTTTCTTGGGGCAGTGCAAGAGGTTGTTCATACATTATCACTTTTGCCCGTCCTGCCAGTGTCAAAACAACACTTACGATAATTGCTTCGATATCCAGAGCCTGCTCCTCGACAAGTTTCAGGTCAGCTATTTCCTTTTTTAGCCAAAAACGTTTTTGGGCGTTGATTTTATCATTGGCGCGGAACAAATCGAACGGCAGCCTCACATCATAGACCTCGTCATTCAGATACATTCTGACCTCGCTGCCGTAATGCTGTACAAGTTTTGCTATCAGTGTTGAAGGACGAACATGGAAACCACGATATTGGGGTATAGGCAATTCAATCTGGCCAACCTCAGCGTATCGCTTGAGCATCTCCTGGCACAAATGCACAGCAGAATCAATGTAAAGGCTTATATGAGTTACAGAATAGCCCATCAATGCCGACAGGAGTTTTTCCGGCTTAACCAGAGGTGCAAGCCGGGTCGGCGAAAAGCAGGGACGTTTGTTAATGTGCCGCTCAAAGTGATGAGTAAATAGCGTAGCTATTCTCAGAAGGTGCATTACGACACTAATATGACCACGCAGAACTGGCAGGTCTTTGTCTATTGCCGCTGCCTCAGTACCGGATACATACGTATCATAAAGTGATTGAAGGTTGTTAAATCGCAGTTGGAGACTTCGGAGCTTGTCCTCACTGACCGAGCTTGCAAGAAAACGTGCATATTGCTCCGGCCTTGCCCGCCCGGCAGAACGAATATCCATACTGTCGGCTGCAAGATTCAAGAAGGCAGTAGCGAGCATTGTTACTGTCTCAGGAACAACCTCAATCTTGCGGGCCTCACAAGTGCAGAATAAAAATCCCGCAGGCAAAGACTCGAAATATGTCTGCTCGCTTATATCTTCGGCGACAAAAGGAATCTCAAGCTGTTCCGCCTTTTGCAGTATTTGCTGTGAGGCATCAACAAGAACACCAGATGTAAATTCGAGTATTTCATCCGTAGCTCTTACAAAATCTCTGCCTGTCGGCAAAAGATGATAGCTCGGCAGGACCGAACGTATATGCAGAAGCTCATAGCTGATATCGGAGAAGCCTTTTATAGCTGCTGTCAAAGACCTGAAGCTGCACCACTGGCAGTTGATGCCGGCGCAATACAAATCCAGAAGCTCTTCAACCAGAGTTGACTGGGCAAGCAATTCACTCAATAACGGACGAGTAATAACCTCATTAACCGGCCTGGATTTGAAGAGATATTTTGCACAGGACAACAGCCGTCTGGCCCGCACTGCCATAAGTTCCTTAAAATCTTTTTCGCAAATAATCTCTAAAGCCATACGAAATGCCCTGTTCGCTACGGTGTTACATCGTCACTTGTTATTTGTTTTTTCTTTCAGCGGAGTTACCTGTGGCTCGTTGAAGCCTTTGGGGATAGTAAAATCAAAAATATCTGCCGCTATCGACGTATTTATTTTGGGTTTGAGAAGTTTTATTTCATAAATATCTTCTTCTGTAGTAACAGTAACAATTTTCACCGGCAAAAAGAGCGTCTTGTCGAGCCAGAAGTCTATATAGCGATAATCGTTTTTATAATCCGAAGCCGGCTTTACCGCCAGATGAAGCCAAATAGTATCAGCACTTTCAGCAGCCGGCTGCTTTACAAGGCTGACCTCAAACTGTTTTTTCAACTCCTGCGGGCGGGTAAATCCCACAATGGGCATATGCCTGCTGACCAACTCAAACACATCCACAGGCTCATTTGAATCATTCGGCTCAGCCAGTTGATAATATTTTAGTTCTTTTGTCTGTTCGTCGATATAGACCCACCACGTGCCTTTATATTATTTTGTTTTGCCTGATATCGCAGCACCATCCAGAACAATATGTTGTTCGATATATTTTCGTTCTCTTTCCTGGTCATGTGAGAGCGTCTGAAAATTTATTCTCAGATTTGTTTTTTTATCTTTCTTCTGATAATAAAACTGCCCTTTTTTCAGCGTCTGAGAATTGAACAGCGCGGGCTGAGTGAATTTATATTCAATCTGACCTTCGTAGCTGACAAGCTCGCTGGTCTTGCGGTCAAGCTTTTCCAGGATGGCATTGACATCCTGAACATCGGATTTATCCTGCTGTTTTAGTTCACCGGCATTCGTTGCAGCACAGCCTGTCGCCGCTGCCCACAAAATCACAAATGCCGAAATTATTATAGTACATCTTTGCATTATTGTCATTTTCATTGCTCTTATATTATCTGCGAAGTTGAATGAACTCAAGTAGCTGGCTGATATTTTTTATATAAAAGTCGGCGTGTACGGCAAATTCATCCGCCTTTTCGTGATTGGCCAGCAGTACCGCATACGCCCCCGCTTTTTTCGCACAGAGCAAATCAAACAGATAATCGCCAACCAGCATAGTTTCCTGCGGTTTGACGCCAAACTGCCTGCACAGATGCAACACGCCGAACACATCGGGCTTGACAGGGCCATCTTCCCGCCCGACAACTGCATCAAATTGCAGATTATGTTTGCGGGCAACCGCAAAAACGTTATCTTTTTTGTTACGGGTTAGCACGCCGATATGAATTTTTGCCTTTCGCAGGGCTGCGAGAGTCTTTTCCGCACCGTCATTAAGCTGCGATTGCTCAATCGCTTTCTGCTCGTAACGATGCAATATCTTTTCTGCCTTGAGACGCTGCTGAGGTGTCATCTTTTCCATTTCTTCGAGAATTGTCGTACAAATTGATCAAGTTGTATTTCCTTTAT
>CAZYWY010000325.1:0-2879 GCA_964651605.1 uncultured Pirellulales bacterium
TGTTTTTCCAATCCTATTTTTGTCAGTAATAACACTCTGCAAAAAGGCCTTGCTACCTCGCAATGCATCATAGAGTTCCACCAATCGGTCGATATTCACCTTGAAGTGTTTACCATTCGCTGCTTTTTTAAATCTTTCCGGGTTTTCTCGTATTTCTTTTATATCAATCATAACGAAAAATTACCATCCTATTGCCCCCCCAATAAATTGGGGGGCTAAACATTAAAAAACTATATTATTCGTATCTTTTAATAATAACTACGTTATTTTGTCCGCCGAACCCAAAGGATTCGTTAATCACAATATTGACAGGCATTTTGCGGGGAACATTCGGGACGTAATCCAAATCAAGCTGCGGGTCGGGGTCGTTCAGATTCGCCGTCGGAGGCAGCGTATTATTCTGTATTGCACAAACACAGGTAATCAGCTCTGCTGCACCGGCTGCACCGATGAGATGTCCCAGCATACTTTTGACACTACTGACAGGGACATCTTTCGCCCTGTCACCAAATACAGCTTTGATAGCTTTGGTTTCGACCGAATCGTTCTCCTGCGTGCTTGTCCCGTGTGCATTTATATAATCCACGTCCTTATAGCTTATGCCGGCATCAGCCAGGGCAGCCTTAATCGCCTGCTGTGCGCCTCTGCCTTCCTCGTGCATATCGGTAACACGAAAGGCATCCGAGCTGCTGCCGTAACCTATGACTTCAGCCAGTATTTTTACACCTCTTTTTTTCGCCGAGCTTAACGACTCGAGAATTACGATTGCTGCACCTTCGCCGAGTACGAAACCGTCTCTGCTTGCAGAGAAAGGCCTTGATGCCGTCTGCGGGCTGTCATTTCTTGTGGAAAGCGCTGTCAGACGATTGAAACCGGTCTGACCCAGCGGATGTATCATCGAATGCGCCCCGCCTGCGATAATCACATCTGCATCGCCCCTGCGAAGGAGCATCATCGCCTCGCCGACAGCCTGGGTGCTGGCTGCGCAGGCAGTCAGACAACTTCTGGTTGGGCCGCGAGCGCCGGTCAGCATTGCGATATGGGCTGCCGGCATATTCGGCTCCTGCTCCAGTTCGTACATTGGGTCCATTCTGCCAAATGCAACATTCGCCCATCGTCCCCAGTCCATAAGATTCTTTTGTGCATCCCATCCATCTATAATGGCTGTGAAAAATATATCACTATCCACTGAACCTTCACCGGCTCCGAGATAAATACCCAGTCTTGTGCGGTCTATGCCATCTTTGGGCTGGTCGGTTTCAATGTCAATGCCCGCCTGGGCGCAGGCCTGGGTTGCGGCACCAACGGCAAACTGTGAGCCGCGGTCGCCATGCTTATGCAGATGAGGCTTTTTCGTATATTTTGTAAAGTCGTAATTTTTAACCTCAGCGTCAAATGTTGTCGGAAAAGTAGAGGCATCGAAAATTGTAGTCTTAGCTACTCCGCTTTTACCTGCCAGCATCGCCTGCCAAAGCGTCTGCACATCGTGTCCCAAAGGACAGATGATACCCATTCCTGTTATGACAACTCGCTCGGTCATTTATAATTCTTCATTATTCAGTCTTTTTTAGTATTACAGCAACTGTCTGCCCGCCGTAGGTATAACTGCAGCACATCGCATATTTTATACTTTTTGTAATAGACTGCTTGACAATATTCAGCTTGCAGCCTTCGGGATTTTGAACACAGTTTTTCGCCGCCGGTATAACGCCATTTTTCATAGCTAATACTGCTGCGATAACGTCCAGCGCCCCGCCTGCTGCACCGGTATTGCTTAACATACTCTTGGTTGGCCAGACCGGAATTTCAGCAGCATACTTACCCAGAACAGCCTGGAGAGCTTTCGCTTCAGCCAAATCATCAGCGGGAATTCCTGTGCCGTGCGGGATAATCAAATCGAGCTGTTCAGGCTTGATTCGGGCATCAGATAAGGCCTTTTCTATGGCTATTTGCAGCCCCCTGCCGTCAGGTTCGAGATGTTCGTAAGACGGATTTATACTGTTGCTCTGGCCTGCACCGGCCAACTCAGCATAAATTTTCGCACCTCTTTGCCGGGCGTTTTCGATGTTCTCAAGAATGATAATACCAGCGCCTTCACCAAAAACCGAACCTTTTGCATCGGCATCGAAAGGTCTGCAAGCAGAAGCAGGAGTCTCATTGCTCGTAGTATTAGCCCTGCCCAGCAGGCACTGACGGATAAAAACGATTGGATTGACTTTGGCCTCGGCACCGCCGGTCAGGGCAATGTCACTGTCGCCGCGGGAGATTGTTTGTGCAGCCTCAGCTATCGCTATATGCGAGGCGGCTTCGGCACAGGTAATTGTATTGCTCGGCCCCTGGATGTCGTGAATTATTCCCAAGTGGCAGGCCAGCATATTCGGCAGATACTTCAACAGCCAAAGAGGTGTTACCTGCGCAAGGCCTTCACTGCCCCACTTACGAATATCGAATTTGCCATCTGTAACACTTGCTGCGGCTGCTGGCGCAAGCTCGACAATATCGCAACTTATCAGTCCGGTGCCGAGATTGATGGCGAACCTTTCAGGATTGACGTTGACTTTTTCCGGGTCGATTCCCTTTGTAATAAGACCGCTGCCGGCAATCGCCTCGTGCGCAGCTATAACCGACAGCTCAATGTCACGTGACATCAATTTGGTGGCTTTGCGGTGGCTTTTCGGGACATACTCCCGAATATCATAAGCCGGCACCTGCCCGGCAATTTTGCAGCTAAAACCGACCGGGTTAAAAGCCGTTATTGTATTGATTCCGCTCCTGCCGGCACAAAGCCCTGACCAGGTATCTTCTGCTGTTAAACCAAGCGGGGTTACGGCGCCCAGACCTGTTATTACCACACCGGCTAAGCTCACTGCCTGGCCTCC
>CAZYWY010000326.1:0-2877 GCA_964651605.1 uncultured Pirellulales bacterium
ATGGCTCTCGCTTTCAGACCAGGCAACAGCCCCCCTGTCGGCAAAGACCTTGACTTGCTTAGAGCAAGAGCAAATTACGGTCTGAACCTGAATCCTCAGGACCGGCGGAGCTATCTGGAAAATGTAGTTTGGCGATATTCTTCAGACTCAAACAAACCATATACTCCTTTTGATATTTCCGATGAGCTGGAGATGCGTTATAGATTTCTTCTTAACAACACAAAAATAGACACAAGACTGGAAATCTGGAGCAGCGAGTTTAGAAACTCGACTTTGTCCACCCCCGTAAGTTCATCCGGCCAGGCTCTGGATACCTGGTATAAAAGAGCACACTGCGAAAACAATTTTGACCCGAACTATGCTGTTGACCCGAACTATGCTTATAGACACATCACTACGATATATAGTATGGACAGGATTATCAATCCATCCGGTGCCGCTCTAAATAACGGCAAAATGGTCAATATCAATCAGGCTGATGCTAATCTGCTTTATTCTGCGATACGAGCCGGCCTGCGTGAGCCAAATGCTGCTGCCGCTGATGCGATGGCGGCACAACTAGCGGTTAATATTATTGATTATCGTGACTCTGATACGACAATTACCACTTTTAAACCTAAACCGTCATCAAAGACCTATTACGGCTTAGAAGCTCAGCCTTTTATAAGTGAAATACACTTCGAGGCCGACCCAAATCCCGTTTCAGGATTCATTAATTTTGCGATCGAATTATACAATCCTTTTGATGTTGACATCCCTCTGGGGGATTTCAAGATAGAGCTTCGCAAAGATAGCAATGAGGTTGCAAAAACTATTACCCTTAGCCCTTATGTAATAGCAAAAAGAGATAGATTTGTAATACAAAGTACAACTCTTCCACCTGCTCTAATGGGCAAAGGTAAATACGAACCTAATCTGGCTCTGGCTGAATTTACCACCACCACCACAGGTACTCCTCCCACTACTAAACATACAATCAGCCAAAGGTATAATGTTTATCTTATAAGGAACACACCACAAAAGTTCTATTTAGACAAACAACAAACTCAGGATGCCTGGTTTAGCAACTGGGATGATAACCCGGTCCATAGGTCCTATCTCAGAGCTGATACTAATTGGAATGTTATTTATCAGGATGTAACTTTAGATTCGAATTCTGTAAGTAATCTGGGACAGGCAAATGGAATAAACGGTACACGAAAAAATTACAATCTTTCAAATCCCAACGGAAATTTTCTTACTATAGGTGATGTTGCCAGAGTTCTAACTGTAGAGCCAAGCACCGATCCGAATGATATGCTCGGCATCCAACTGGCATCCGAACCGAACGAAGAGCAGATAAGGATTGATTTGCTCAATCCGAAATTTGCCAATATCTTTCAATATCTGACTGTCATCGACCCGGCTGAGCATGGCCAGCCTGCGACAGAAACAAGAATTAAGGGCAGAATAAACATAAATACAGCGCCGTGGTTTGTTCTTTCACAGCTTCCCGGAATGCCCCCTGCTGTCGCAAAGGCCATAGTAGCCGACCGTGACACCGCCGGACCTTTCCGGAGCATCGCTGAGCTTATGCGAGTGCCGGCAATGAGTATTTATTTCGGAGACAAGGCAAATTTGGCCGGCTTCCCCGACCTTACACCCTCTGATGGAGCAGTTGATGATTTTGAAGAACGTGATGTGATTTTCTCACGAATCAGCAATCTTGCTACCGTGCGCAGTGACATATTCACAGCATATATACTTGTTAGAATCGGTACGGACGGGCCTCAGAAAAGAGTAATTGCAATTTTTGACAGAAGCCGCATAGCCTCTATTGGTGACAAGGTAAAAATCATCGCTGTTCAACCAATTCCCGACCCGAGATAAAACCATCTGAGACAAACTATTCGTATATAGTAGTTGACTCGCTTTTCTCAACCGGTCTGCTAAGGTCATCCGAATTCATTACGACCTTAAAGCGTACATCTCCTGGTTTTTCAGCACCAACTAAAACTCGCCAAATTGCCACACTCTGTGGCGCCAGAGTGTTTAACGGCAGGAATTTAACTGTATCTGCTTCTGCCGAACCGGCAGTTGCACCAGCTGAAGATATGTATTTAACATTATCTTCGAGTTCACAGTTAATGCGTATATTCGTTAGCGGGGCTGAACCCTGATTTGTTACTCTAATTACATAGGTAACTCTTTTGCCCACTCTCACCGGGTCTTCAATGTCCACAACCTCAAGCATAGCCGCAGGTATTCCGGTAACAACCGTCCTCTTGGCAGCGGTTACAGATTCGGCACAATAAGCACTTGCTTTTGCATCATTAGACAGCGTCCCGGCTTTGCTTGGTACATAAGAAACACTCAGATTTAGTGAGCTGTTGGATGCCAAAGTGCCAATATTCCATATTAGCTTGGAACCTGAAAGATTCGCACCAGCTGAGGCCTGAACGGAATTTACTCCTTCAGGTATGGTATCTTCAACAATGGTATCTCTTGCTGCCACGTCAGATTTATTTGAGACTGTAATTTCATAAGTTACCGCACGACCGATATACAGCTTGTCGGGGCCGCTCTTGCTGATAGTCAGCACAGGCTGCCCTACAACTGTTGTAGTTTCTTCTGATTCTACACGAAGCCCTGTTCTTGAGCTGGCTTGCGCTTTGCTGAAATATTTACCCGGTTTGGAAGCTCGCAATTCCGTGGAAAATTCACGCGATTGACCCGCTCCGAGTGAGCCGGCTTCAAATACAATCTCTCCTTTGTCCTCGGTCGAACGCAGACCGGCAGGTAGAGAATCCACGATTCTAACACCTGGTATAGTTCCTGTGCCTGCATTGGTTACAACATATTTTAACGGTATCATATCGCATAGCAGAGCTTCAGACG
>CAZYWY010000327.1:0-2856 GCA_964651605.1 uncultured Pirellulales bacterium
AGAAACTTACGCTTGAATATCTGATGGAATTTGGCAGTAATGTTGCAGGCGATGCCCCAAGTCATCTTTATCATTACTATCGCGACCTGGCTTTCAAGCCAACCGAAGAACGCAGGGATATTGTAGTGCTAAGCTATGTTCTGCCGAGTGAATACAATCTCGGCTATACGGGGCTTGGCCAAATGGTAGTCAGCACATACAATGGTATGAAAATATCATCAATAAAAGATATTCTCAAGGCTCAGAAGCTAAATCCCGAATCGCAGTATGATGTTGTGGAATTTGAGCTGGATGCACCAACAGTGGTTATATCCCGCCGGCAACTACCTGCTGCTGACGCATTTACCAGTACCATTTACGGAATAACTAAACTGTCTAACATCGCTCAATAGCTTTTATGTATCAGGATTGGATTGTGCAATTTAATCCGGCTTTCAGCCGGTTTGTATAAAAAAAGCCCCTGCTCTTAAGGAGGAGGAGAGTGAGGATAGCAGAGGCTTTAATTGTGATGCTTTACGGCATACCTGCCCAGGTATATTGTTGCCCATCAGTTCGGAACCCATCGTGAAAAACTGATAATCACTATTATGTATTTCTACCAATAAGTGCCTGAGGAATAACTTTTATAACGTTTTTTTTAAATATATTATTTTTTCCGAATAAAACGTTTGTACCGCCTTTTTTAAGTGAAAAAACCGCAAAGCAACCTTTTCACATTCCAGACAGTATTTCCAGATTCTCTTGCATACCTGCCCTGACAGCCGACTAATGAATTACAAGATTAAGTATCGAGCCTACAACAATACTGATACTTACCATTATCAGAGTTGCCATAGCCAAATATTTTAAACCCAACTCTTTCAACAGGACTATAAAGGTGGCAATGCAAGGAAAAGACATTGCAAGTAAAATTGTCGCAATAAACAGTTGCTTGGCGGAAAGTCCCAGAGGAGCAAGCATACCTACAGCAACATCTTTTCTGAGAAATCCTATTGCCAGTGCAATAACAGCTTCTTTGGGCAGGCCGAATAATCCCTGAATTACAGGTGCAAATATGCCGGTTACGTAATTAAATAATCTGAAGTATAGTAGAATATTGATTACCAAAATGCCTAACAAAACAATCGGCACTGCTTCCACCAGGAAACCTTTTATACGAAAATATAGTTTCTTTCCCAAAATCATTAACGGCGGAAACCTGTATGGCGGAATCTCTATTAAAAGTTCCGGGCTGTAACCGGGTAGAATCCGATTCAGAATTACACCTAATACTACCAATACAGCAAACAAAACAAGATACACACCGCCTACATAAAATCCCCCAAAACTGCCCAACAACCCAAATATCATCGCCTGTAAAGGCACACAAGGCACGCCAATGGATATAAGAGTTGAAGCGATAAACCTCTCCCGCTTTGATTCCAGGACACGCGTAGCTAAAATCCCAGGCACATTACAACCAAAACCAAGCAGTACCGGAATAATCGCATAACCGTGAAGCCCCAGCCTGTGCAGTAAATTATCCAGCAATATTGCCAGTCGCGGCAGGTATCCAATATCCTCCAGAAGACATAAAATAAGATAAAAAGAAACCACATAAGGCAGAACCATCGCAATCTCAATATATGGTGCAGTGGTAACAAGACCTAAAGATTGCTTAAAGTCAATCTTCCCGTCGATTAGCTCGCCTATCAATAAATGATGAAGAAAACCCTTTTGTCCTAATGCGGTGCTTAATTTCTCTATAAAAGGCTGATAAATGTCAAAAAAGAAAGGGTCAAAAATATTATTTATCAATGATTCCCCAAGCAGCCGTACGAGCTTAAAAGATACATATACAACTGCACAGGCCATAAGCAACCCGCTAAAAGGTCTTACCGAAGCGTCCTCAAGTATTTCTCTTAGGGCTTAAGAAACCATGCGGTATGTGCAAAATCTCTTTTTAAAATGTATAGACAACTGTAATTGCAACTGAATCGCTGGCATCAGTATTTGTTCCCAATATTGTCCTCTGATATGCTAAAAGCGTCTGAATCTTATCACAGGACCATCCAATACCCGCGGACATCGTTAGGTATCGCACATCTGAATCAGGAGTATAACCGGCATTCTCTATTTTATCGCCCTGCAAAAAACCATTGACCTCTAACATTAAATTAAAACCTTCGGGAAGGAAATACTCGACGCCAAAATCATAGTTCAGATATTTAGCATATTTTGTTTTAATACCATCTACTTTGACTTCCTGCGGAAAACTATATATAGCATCCGCATGCAGTATAAATGGCTTTATCCTCTTGGTCAGATTGACGCCGAAACCATAGTCGTAAGAGCCGCTGCCCATTAAATCTGTGCCGAGTTTATCGAGATCTGCGTGCTGATATTTGCCGGTGGGAAATTTCAACTGTAATAACCCATTTAAATGCGGCACCCAACCTTTTTCTTCAACTGCACAGTAACGAAAAAATAAATAACTATCTCCTATCCCATTAGAATGCGCCTTAAGACCGTCTTGTCTTCTAACATTCTCCTGATAAACTACTTGTTCATCAATTTCTAATCTATCCGTAAGCCCGTATTGCATAAATAATTGTTGCTGATATTGATATTTTTTATCGCCTTTTGCCAGAGAATCGTAATGCCCTTCAGAATTAAAGAAACCCCTCGTCTGGTTATGAAAGAAAAAAGGCTGAACCACAAATTTACCCTTTTCACAAAGCGGCGCTGTCCAAGTTGTAATTGGACCGGCTGAAACCGGATTCCATTCTTCCTGTTCCATCGCACTTTCATCCTGAGCAAAAGAAACCACAGCAGATAAAAAGACAATACTTGTGATAATAAATATTTGTAAAGTGT
>CAZYWY010000328.1:0-2476 GCA_964651605.1 uncultured Pirellulales bacterium
TCGGTATATATCCAGTCGAATGCCCCCGGCTGACATCGCCAGATTGGCCAGGATTGACACATTGACTTTTCCTCTTCGGAAGGTTTCTTTACAATAACATCTTTTACTGTCGGCATAATTATACTCCTTCTTATATTGTCTTTTCAGGCGATATTATACATAAGATGTGCTTTTTGAAAAGTGCAAAAATTATATATGTTCATTTTGCATCTTTGCCCGTTGTTTCTTATATTTTATTCAGCTTCGAGAAGTGGTCGATAGACAGTTCAGCTTCATTTTTAATATCTTCCGGTCGGGGAAACAATAAAGCACATACGACATAAGAGATTTTTTGACTCCGTTGTTTTTTGCCTAAAGGCCGGGAAAAGGCAGTAACTATGAACGCACTGCAGACCAGACTCCATATAAAACAGCTTAAAGACAAGATTAAAACCGCTGAAAAAGCAAACGATAAGCTGCTTTTCAAGCTCTTTGTATTGATGCTGCTTGTTGCACTTGCAGCTTTTCTGGTTCAGGGCAGAATCAACTTCTTTATGTGATTCTGCCCTGAATTTATGCACAATGTCAGATAGATAGCAGCCGTATTATTCAGGATTTGAGTTTTATGTCACCGCCTATGCGAACTATCGCATAAACCAGCGTGCCGAGCAGGCCGGTCAGCAGTGCAATTACTATCCAAATCCCGCTGCCGGCATTCAGCTTGCGAATATCCTGATAGACCCATACCGCACAGAGGATATGTACTACCAGCAATATAAGCAGTAATGGTGCCAGTTTGTCATTTTGTTTTTTGGCGGCGGGCTTCACAGCTTTTTTAAGTCTTTCCAACTCTATGTTCTGCTTCTCACGCTGGAAGTTAATTTCGTTCTGCTTTTGCTGGATTGTCAGCTCCCTTTCCCGCAGTGCCAATTCCTGGTTTCGCTGCTGCACCTGAGGCTGAACCGCCTGCCTGGGCTGTACCTGACCCTGGCAAAAAACGATAGATGGTGTAATTATTGCCAGCAGCATTGCAAGTAGAAATACCTTTTTCATAATATATCTCCTAACAAAACCCCTTTAATGATACGTACAGTGTATTTTACCTTTGGTTTCCGATGACTTGCAACATAATTTTGCCGTTTATTTAAATTGCCGGTTCCTATCCGGCGGGTATAATAACGAGAGAGATTTTTATGTTTTAAGCATTGCGAAGGATATATTTGGGGAAGTGAAATTATGTGGCTGCCAAAAGATGAAAGAGAAATCTTGGTCTTTTATTATCGGCAATTTACTGCCGGAAGCATTCCACCCACACCTAAACAGCCGTGGGACGATGGTGTACACCGTCGTCTTGACCATCGAGACCTAATCGATATTACGTATGTCAACCATAAGCCGCTAGTAACTCTAACTCCTGATGGGATACGCCATGGACAAATATATAATTCTTGGTGGTCACGTAGCAAATTATGGTATGAAGAGCACCTAAAAGGTCATCCTATTTGGTTAATAGTTAGCTTTATCAGTGGAGTTATAATTACTCTATTTGTACAATGGTTAAAATTGAAGATATTTGGATAATTTTATGATAAGTGAAGACAAAAAACAACATATTAAGCGTGAATTGGCTGGCTGTCTCAAGACGGAGAAGGAAATCAGCCGGATTGTAGTCTTCGGTTCATTTCTAAACTCCTCAGACCCACATGACATAGATGTTGCGATTTTTCAGGATAGCAATGACCAATATCTTCCGCTGGCGATGAAGTACCGCAAAAAAACCCGCGGCATCGCCCGAATAATACCTCTGGATATAATCCCATTAAAAGATGGAGCTTATGGAGAGTTCCTGATGAACGAAATCGAGCAGGGAGAAACCATATATGAAAGAGGAAACTAAAAAATGGCTTACTTACGGTTACGAAAATCTACAGTCAGCCAGTTTATTATTGGAAAGTGAGCTTTTCAACCCTTGCCTACAGAACGTTCAACAAGGCGTAGAAAAATTGCTAAAGGCCGTATTAGTAGAACTGGCAATTAAGATTAGAAAAACTCATAGCATAAGTGAGCTGACTATAGTTCTTGCTGACAAGGGCATAAAGATTGACATAACAGAAGATGAGTGCGACCTTTTAGACTCGATATATCTGCCATCGAAATATCCTCTTGAGAGTGTTATTCCAGATTTTAAACCTGATTTAAAAATATGCAGACAATGCATTGATACTGCTGAGCGTGTAAGGCACTCAATTGAAAAAATAATATCGCACAATAGCTGAAACAAAAGGAGAGATTGAATTTGAGCGTAAAAAACAAACTTAGAGGGAAGTTGATTGTACTTGATGGGCCGGATGGGTGCGGCAAGAGTACGCAAGCAGAGCTTCTGGTAAAATGGCTCATTGAGCAGGGCGTAGCAGTCAGCAAATTCCGGGACCCGGGTGATACGGCGATTGGCGAGAAAATCCGCGAAATCCTGCTCATAATGATACGGCGACCACCG
>CAZYWY010000328.1:2486-2849 GCA_964651605.1 uncultured Pirellulales bacterium
CTTGCGATGAATACCCAGACAGAAGTATTGCTTTATATGGCTGCCCGTGTGCAGCTATGGTCGGAAAAAATCGCACCGGCGTTGAATAAAAACCGCTGTGTTGTTTTAGACAGATGGCTTTCCAGCACGTGTGCCTATCAGGGCTTTGCGGGCGGCTTCGGCGTAGATAAAATACAGAAAATCGCCGAGGATTGTCTTGAGAGGGTTTGGCCGGATTTGACGTTCATTCTGGATATTGACCAGGCCGGCGCTGCAGGCAGGCTCAATCGCAAGCTCGACAGGATGGAATCGAAAGGCAGCGAATATCATAAAAAAGTCCGCGAGGGATTTTTAAATCTGGCTGAGGGTCGCAGTGATTTTTGT
>CAZYWY010000329.1:0-2829 GCA_964651605.1 uncultured Pirellulales bacterium
CCTGAAAACAGGAAAACTTAATCGTAAGCAGTATAGCTTTTAGTGAAGCAGGATGCAATATTTTCTTTTTTGGATAAAAGATGAAGATTGCTACGAATCCGATGTCATTCCGGCCCCGTTCGGCTACGCTCAGGACAGGCTTGAGCCGGAATCCAGAATTTAAAAAATAGATTCCCGCCTGCGCGAGAATGACAGTTGGATTGATGGATTCCCGCTGGAGCCCACCTCTTAGGGGTGGAGATGACAGTTTGACGGGTGGATTTCCACTGGGGTTTATCCATTGGGAATGGTAATGACAGTTTGAAATAGGCAGTTTGAGTTATAAAAGATACGAACACTTGTCAGGAACTTTTTTTTAGCTTATACTTTGCCACCAGTGAAATAGGTCAATCGCAAAACAACTGAAATAATAAGGTATAAAAATGAAGACTAAACTAATGGTCGTAGGTGCTGCCGGTCGAATGGGCGGCAGAATTATTTGTCTGGCGGTAGAATCCGGGCGGTTCGATATTGTCGCAGCAGTGGACAGAAGCGGACTTCCCTGCATAGGCAAGGACGTCGGAACTGTCTGCTCCTGCGGTACGATTGGAGTTATGGTAACAGACGTTCGGCCTGCGGTCGATGCTGATGTTGTGATTGATTTTTCAACGCCCCAGGCAGCGGATGCGAGCGTGGAGTACTGCTTGAAAAATAAAGTGGCTTTGGTTCTGGGGACAACGGGGCTCGGCGATGAACAGCGGGAGAAATTAAAATCGGCCTCTAAGAACATCCCTATTCTTTATGCAACGAATATGAGCGTAGGAATGAACGTCCTGTTTGCTGTTGTCGGCAAAGTCGCATCGATGCTCGGCAGTGAATACGATATCGAAATAGTGGAGCAGCATCATCGCTATAAAAAAGATGCTCCCAGCGGCAGCGCACTTAGTCTGGCGGAGAAAATTTGTGCAGCAACCGGCAGGGACTTTCCGCAGTCCATCAAAACCGGTCGAAGCGGCAAAGAGGCTCTGCGAGGCAAGGGTGAAATAGGCATACACGCAGTCCGTGCCGGTGACATTACGGGCATTCATTCGGTGATATTCGGCACTTTGGGAGAGACCGTGTCTATAAATCACAGCGCAAGCAGCAGGGACACATTAGCACACGGTGCGCTGCGGGCGGCTGACTGGATTGTCGGAAAGAAACCCGCACTTTATTCTATGACAGATGTGCTGGGTATCGAGAGTTGATATCTTGCTGCGAAAAACGTCACATCCGTAATGGAACGGAAATTCGTTTAGAGCCTGTTACTTCTTTGCCTTCTTTTCTTTCTTGGGTTTTGGCTCTTTTACTTTCTTTGCCTTTTTTGGTTTTTCCGGCTTCGGCGGTTTTGCCTTCTTAACTTTCGGACGTCTCTGGCCGGTCATCACAATACTTGCAATACCTGTTACAGCTGTAACCAGCATAGCGAACCCTAATATGTACCAGATAAAATCCTGAACCACTTTGAGAATCGAAGGTATGACTCCTTGTATTCCTGCTGCCAAAACTATCATGGTATATAAAACAGCTATCAGCGGCAGAAGCAACAGCATACCAAGTGTGTTACTTTGTTTATCCGGCAAAGCCTCCATAATTGGCGCAACCAGTGCTTCAGCTTCCTGCTGTGGCTGGGCAATCGGTATTTCAGCGGGCATCATTTGCTCGGATTCCTCTGTCATTTCACCTATTGGTTCAAGCCCAGCCTCAGCCGGTTCTTTACCGGCTTCAACTCCTTCGCCTTCGGGGGTGTAGATTTCGTCAAGAATACCACCCAGTGAAGTGTCATCAGCCTGCAGGGACAGGTCCAAAAGACCTGAACCGCTTCCAAAGCTGTCAAGGTTGACATCTCCGTCGCTTGCCTCCTGCGGCGCCTCTGGGCCGGCACCGGCTGAAATAGCGGTTTCCGCCATTGTATCATCCGTTGTTGGATAATCTTTGTCGGTTTGACCAAGGACGCTTGTACCCTGGCCGGTAAGGGCTGTATCAGCGTCGGTCAGGTCATCTAGTCCACCGCCGGGTGCGGGGGCAGTTCCGGCTTCTTCCTCGGCCATAAACAAATCTTCCGGTTGCTCCTTTGGTTCGGCTTGCTCCTGCGGTTCGACTGGTTCAAGAGACTCTAAAACCGGCTCCTGTGCTTCGGATTCCGGCGGTTCTGTCTTTTCTTCGGTGGTTTTTGGGGGCGGCGCCGACTCCGGTGCTATAGTATCTTCGAGTGCGATAATATCCACTTCATCCGCCAGGGCATCCACTTCCTCGGCCTTGAATAGCAGATTCGAACCATCTCGAAACTCTCTGAGCTTACCATCCTTAACCAGTTCCCTCAGCTCCTTCTGTGTCTTATTGAGTTTCTCGGCAGCCTCCTCTGCAGAATAAAAAGTTCCTGCCATTATAATTTTCTCCAACAAGCTAAAGGTTTATTCTTAGCTTTCCCACAAGACATTATTATTTTTATATTTTACCTGAAATCTCACAATTATGCAATCTTTTTATAGGCAGGTTGTGGATGACCACAGCTTTTTCTTCAGAATTTATAAAATGTAAAATTTATCAAGGTCCTAAAAAAACCCGTATAAAGCCCATAAGACAAAAAAGCCCCTTTTCAGTATTGAAAGACGGCATTTACCGGCTATTTTCTCTTTTTGTGTAAAAAATGTTGTTACTATATATAGTATATTGATTTTTTTTAAGTAAGGTGCGTGTATTTGGATAAAAGCTGAGAAAATGTTTTTTGTGCAAGGCTGCTTTTTAATACTGATAATGGGGATTTGCTTGTAAAATAGTTGTTTTTAATGCGATAAAAACCTGATATTG
>CAZYWY010000330.1:0-2798 GCA_964651605.1 uncultured Pirellulales bacterium
GACTACCGGCGAGTCAAAACAACCGTGTTCGATGGCTTTGATTGGCAGCGAATTTTCAGTAAAACTGCTGATGTGAAAAGGTATTACGCCGATGTCAATTTGTGCAAAATGAGTATATACTTCATTCTGGCCTGCCGGTCCGAGGAATTCGATTTGAGGGCTGTTATATTGGCGTTTAAGCCGTTCGATATAATCAATGTCTCCTCCTCCAATAATCCGAAATATGTCCTGCGGATATTCAGCAAGATGTGCACAAAATGCATCCAGAGCCAGTTCGAGATTAACCCATTTCCGATGAATGTTGCCGATAAATCCGTAAATTGCCGTTCTGCTGAGTTTGTTTCTTTGCGGAATTGATAGAAGCTGCTGCTGCGTCATATCCACGCCGTTCGGCACAAGCACGGCGTCGATATTAAATCTGCCCCGAACCTTGTCTGCGACTTGTTCGGTAATGGCGGTTACTAAATCGGCGCATTGAATATCATCCGCAAGCTGCCTTAGCCTGCGGGCATCTATATTTAGGTTTTGATTTATTTCAAGATGGTCGTCCACGAGGTCGTATATTTTACGGACATTTTCAATTTTCGGAAATCTGAACAAATTCAGGCTGGCGTTGATGACCGCTGTAATGCCCAGCCCTTTAATCATAGAATTTACCATAAACTCGTTAAAGGCGCATTTGGCGGTCGAGTTCTCAGGCCTGAAAAGCAGAGGCATATTAAGCACATTAAGTTTGTCCTCGGTGTGCAATTTCATATCCAGATTTTTAAATTGAGTCAAAAGCATGGTCCGAAAGTTTTTATTTTCCGGAATATGCCACTGCACAAAATATACATTTGTAAGGCAGGCCAGCTCGCGGGCGATAATATAGCTGCGATTTTTAATAAGCTGATAAGACGGATAGTGAGGTATATATAAAATTCTGGTCATATTACAAAGGTACAAAGACACGGAGGGATAAAGGGACAGTTCATACGTAAGCTTCACTGTTTAATGACGGGTTCAGGAATTCGTAAGCTGTGTCATACTGCCGGACGCAACTGATACTGCCGCCCATAATTGCACCCAGGCACAGATGTATCAGGCCGAATGTCTTATAGCCGAACGGATAGCCTGCAAAGAATAACAGAACAAAAGTGGATAAAGTAATTCCGGTAATAAAGAACCGATTTTCCGGCGAAGCGGTGCTGTGCCAGCCGATACTCAGATACAGAATAAAAATGCTTATGATGCCGATTATTCCCAACTGGCCGTAGATGAAGCCGTAACCGCAGTCGGTATAAAGGCTGTTTCTCTCCATAGCGCCCAGACCTGCACCAAGAATATTATTGAATGAAAAAAAATGCCCTATGAACCTGTAAAGCGGATTTGAATGTCCGGTCCAGTCTAAAGTGCTTATGGCGTCAGCAATGCCGGCATAATACATAGTAACAAATATAAGTGATATTAGTCCGCATATCAACATCGCGAGATGTCTTTTTTGAGCCATCATATAAACGACAATTATTATGGCCAGCATAAGGTAGGCCGAGCGGCTTGTTGTTAATATGACTGCTGAGAAATTTATGATTATGACCGGTGTCTCGTATCGGAGTTTTGGATATCCGGCGATTCTTTTATACCATAGCAGTGCCACCGCCAGAGCTGCATTAAAGCCTGCTGAAAAAGGCTCAAGATACAGACCTGTCAATCGCTTGGTTAAAGCAGGAATAATAAAACCCGCGGGCCGCAGAGCAGAGGTCAGCAGACCAACGTCGGTAGTATCACTTATATATTTGATTTGATGATAATATAAACCGACGCGGAAGAATCTGGAATAAAAATAATTCAGCGATTGCGGGGCGATGTACCACCAGGCCCACTCGACCAGACCGATTACCGAAAGAATGGTCAGGAGTTTTATCAGCCGGTTTATATAAACGGGAATGTTTTGTCTTTGATACAGTGCCAGGTAGAATCCTATAACCAGCGGCGGTATCGGAGCGAGCATCTTGCGAGAATCTCTGAGGATGTTGTAGATGTCGGTGTACATTAGGCCCCGCAGACACATCAAAATAATATAAACGACATATATGGCGACGAAGGCGGGCAGTTCCGGTATTCCCCGCCCGGCAAAAAGCGGCTTAAACAGCAGGTACATCCCGATAAAAAGAATGATAAATTCCGAACTGTAAAGCAGCAATTTTGCCGGTGCGGCTTCCTTTGTAATGGTCAGAAGTAATACCAGAAAATCATCCATAAAAATCATCACGACGAAAAAGGCCGCTGCGTAAATGATGTTATTTGTAGAGTTGCTGACTCTCATATTGATATTTAGAATAGTCTTTCGATAGCGGTATTGTAAAAATCATGAGATTTTTTGTTTAAGAACATCTCAAATGCCGCCTGAGAAAACTGCGTACACCAGGCGTACATATTGTCATCTACGCCGGAGGCGAAGGTGTCGTCAATTTTGAAAAAGAAGCCGCCTGCCATTCTGACGTTTTCGGTTTCACGGCACTGAATGTTTGACAGGTAATTCAGGGCTTTATCCGCTGCCTCGATATATTGATTTTTGCCGGTAATAGAATGAAGAATAAGCCATATTCTGGCGGCCTGTGCGGTTTCATCGGAAAATTTCAGTTTTCTGAGCTGGTTGAATATGCCTTCAATTCTGCATAAGCCCCTGTGCATAACAGCCTTGTCCGGAACTGTAAGGGCGCCGTCGGGATACTGGCGGGAAATAAGCCAGTCGGCAGCCCGGATGCAGGCATGCAGATACCGGCGGTCTTTCAGTATATAATGGGCGTAAAGCAGTC
>CAZYWY010000331.1:0-2796 GCA_964651605.1 uncultured Pirellulales bacterium
TGCTGCTTTCTGGCTGGTCTCCGAGCCGGCAAAAGGCCTGGAAATTTCGGAGGTCGGTTCCAGCCCATCCGGCGATTCAAAGCTGATGTCACTTAGTCCGATTTTGTCCGTTGTTTCCAGCAGAATTGCTCGTTCGATTACATTCCGCAACTCACGAACATTGCCGGGCCAGTCGTGTCTGGTCAGGGCTTCCGCTGCCAGGCTGGTCAGAGATTTTATTTTACTGCTTTTTGCAGGGCAGATAGTGGATGTTCTGAGGAAATATTCTGCCAGAAGACAAATATCTTCCCGGCGATGCGGCGACCTCAAAGGTGCCAAGGTAATCGGACTGATATTCAGGCGGTAATAAAGGTCCCGCCGGAACCGGTTCTCACGAACCTCCTGATTGAGATTGCGATTGCTCGCTGCAATAATGGTGGCGTTGCATGCTATGCTCTTTGTGCCTCCGACCTTGCGGAAATGCTTTTCCTCAAGGACACGAAGCAGTTTAGCCTGCAACTGGACCGGCATCTCACTGATTTCATCGAGCAGGATAGTCCCCTCCCCTGCCAGTTCGAGCAGTCCGGTTTTGTCGCAGTCGGCGCCGGTAAAAGCCCCCTTGACATGACCAAAAAGCTCACTTTCCAGCAGTGTTGATGTCAGGGCTGCACAATTTACTGCTACCAGTTTTTCGTCCGGATGTCTGAGCAGATGTATGCCCTTTGTCGCAATCTCCTTGCCTGTGCCTGTCTCTCCAAGTATCAGGACAGGATTGCAGCAGCTTTCAGCAATAATTTTGAGCATTTTGAGAGTATCGACAGTTGCGCGGCTTTTGCCGACCATAGAGATTGCACCTGCGAAATCTTCGGCAAAAAATCGGGAATGTTCTTCAGTTCGATTTACGTTGTTGTTTGTGTGTGTGTTTTTATTGAACCGGCAGATTGCATCTGCAAGCTGGTCCGGATTGTTTGTGAGCTGAAGGTAGCCCTGCGCTCCTATTTTTTTGAACTTTTCAGACAGGGTGTTATCTGTATCATTTTCACTGCCGACAATTATAACAGAGACATTTGTGAAGTATTTATTTCCTTTGTTTATAAATTCAGGGACAGCTTCTGTATTTTGGCGATAGTCGAAAAGAACTAAATCCGGGCTGGTTGTTCGGATGATATCAAGTGCTTCCGAATGGTCGTCGGCAATAAAAACCTGCCGAGATAGATGGCCGGCTAATTGGTGAATATCTGCCTGCCGGCTCACAACAACGGTTTTTTCTACATTCATACTATTCCAAAAATACCATAGTTATCCCCCATAAAAAATCCTTTTTAAGATACACCAAAAATCGACCGTTACTGTGAAACAACTTTAATTTTTTTATGGGACGGACCAATAATGTCACTTGTTAAGGCAATTCCTGGAATGAATTCAATTTTTACCGTGACATATTATGGGACATTACTTATGTTCCTGAAAATTATCACTGTCTTATACGTACTATAAATGCACAGGTTGTAATTTAATTATATAGTATCTTATGGGACGTATCCGAATCGGCTGATATTTTCATAAATTCACCGGACAATTTTTGACCGGCCCTGTCGGAAATTTCTTCCTGAATAGGAGAAAAAATATCCTCAAATACAAACTTTTTCAAAGAAGTGTCTTTTTTTTGTACAGTTCATTTCGCAGTTTTTTATTTTTATAACATCCTCAACTGCAAGTCTTTATATGTCATTCTAAGCACTTGGACATAACTGTGGCATAACAGTTGCTATCTTACAAAATGAAAAACTTTCTGTGTAAGATTACTTATTTTTGAAAGATTGAAAAATGGATGTATCATCGACCACCGCCACTGCAAGCAGTATCCAAACGGACTATATGAAGCTGCTGGTTACTCAACTGCAGAACCAGAATCCGCTCGAACCTATGGATAACAACGATATGGCTTCCCAGTTGGCGCAGTTCTCGCAGTTGTCCCAGCTCGAATCCTTGAATTCGAGTTTTGCAGATGCACTCAAAACAGCCGAGCATGACTATGCCAATTCGCTAATAGGCAGGGAAGTTTCGTACGTCACAGGTGCTGAAGATGGTACAACCCAGCTTACCAGCGGTACGGTGGAGCAGATAGCAGATGATACCAATGGAAAGGTCCGTCTTGTTATAGGCAACAACACCATAGGCCTTGATGAGATATTAGCGGTTAAAAACTGATTTCAATTTTGATTTTTAATATAAGGAGACAAAAATGAGTTTCGCATTGGCTTCGGGTGTCAGCGGCTTGCAGGCCCATCAGAAAATGCTCGATATAGCGGGCAATAATCTTGCGAATGTCAATACAACCGCTTTCAAAGCAAGCAGAATTACTTTTTCCGAGCTGCTCAGTGAAACGGTCAAAAAAGGGTCTCAGCCGACATCAGGCGTAGGCGGCACAAATCCGCAGCAGATGGGCAGCGGCGTCGGAATATCCGGCATATCACCGAATATGACACAGGGCAATATTATGAGTACCGGCAATCCTCTCGATATGGCTATTGAGGGGGAAGGTTATTTCGTTCTCAGTGATGGCGAGCAAAGCATTTACAGCAGAGCGGGTGAATTTTCTGTTGATGCAAACTCGAATCTTGTTGACCCTGCCACCGGCTACCACGTCCAGCGTATCGGTTCCGAAGGTGAAATCGACGGCTTCCAGAGTCCTGACAGCAGCGATATTCATGTCCCTTATGATGTGGCGATGGCGGCAAAGTCTACAACAGAAATAAAAGTTTCCGGCAACCTTAGCTCGGATGCCTCCTATACCACCACAAGGACACAGACAAT
>CAZYWY010000332.1:0-2792 GCA_964651605.1 uncultured Pirellulales bacterium
GGAACAAAGACAAACATGGCGAATGGCAGCTAATCAAAACCCTCGATAATTCCTGGAAATCCCAAATTCTGCCTATACTTCAGGTCTATACCGACAGGCTGCCCGGTGCATTCATCGAGGAAAAGGAATACTCGCTTGTCTGGCATTACCGCAGGAGCGAACCGGAGCTGGCTTCTGTTCGTGCCAGAGAGCTTGCCGATGATTTGGTAGCCTTTACTGCAAATATTGACCTGCAGATATTACAGGGAAATAAAGTCGTGGAAATACGCTGTGGAGGTGTAACCAAAGGCTCGGCGGCACTGCGATTTCTGGCGAACAAACAGTACGACTTCATTTTGGCAATAGGCGACGACTGGACTGATGAGGATATGTTCAAAGCTCTTCCCGAATCGGCGTTTTCTATAAGAGTCGGTATGCAGGCTTCACATGCAAAGTATAATCTGCAAAATCCTGCTGAGGTAATAGAGTTTCTCGAACAAACTCTCCGTTCGGTCGATTCTTTTTGCTGCTCGGAGAAAGAAATTGTTAAGGGAATAATTCAAAAACCGTCGGTTAGGCAGATTTCTACAAGCACAGACAAACAGGAAAGCCAGGACGTGCCGGCTCGTTAAAGTTTCGCTGAACGGAATATTTTCGCTTAGGGGGTTTATACGGTGTTGACAGACCGGCCGACTCTGCGTTTTCTGCTTAATACTTTTCGACCGCCTTTGCTTAGCATTCGTCTGCGGAAACCGCTTTTTCGGCGTCTTTTAATCTTGCTAATTCTATGGTTTTCCATCTAACGACTCCTGATATCTATATTAGCCTTTGAATTTTCTTAAATATTAAAAGCACAACATTGTAATTTTATTCCCGCATAAACGCAAAGAAATTATCGGTGTTAAACAGAAAATGATACCATTTGTGATTAATAATTGCGCCGAGCATACTTTGTTCGACAAACGGATTTAGTAAGAACTGGTTCATTAGCAGTCATCTGCCATAAGAACATTATGTGAGTTTATATGCTCAGCGCATTAAATATTCACAATCAGTATGAGGTGTTTTTGAGCGGTCGCAAAAATTTCAAAAACTCTACTACAAAAGTTTTATCAGCGTAGCTGTGATTTCTCTATGCTTCCATGATGTTTTTCGATTATCTCCCAATAGAATGTTGACACAGCCTGTCTGCGGTAATAACATAGCCGCCAATTATGATGATAAAAAAAATAACCATAGTCGGTGCAGGTAACGTAGGAGCGACAGCCGCCCAGAACGCAGCTGCCAAAGAGCTGGGTGATATAGTCCTGCTCGATATTGTCAAAGGCCTCGCGGAAGGCAAAGCCCTCGATATTTCGCAGGCTGCACCGGTCGAGCCGTATCGTGCGGGCATCACAGGCACAAGCGACTGGGAGCGGACGGCAGGCAGCAGTGTTGTTATTGTAACCAGCGGCCTTGCCAGAAAACCGGGAATGAGCAGAGACGACCTGCTGGTAAAAAACACTCAAATCGTAGCGGACGTAAGCGAAAAAATTAAAAAATATTCGCCGCAGGCCATCATTATTGTCGTAAGCAATCCGCTCGATGCGATGGTGTATACGGCAGCGAAAGTTACCGGTTTTGCCGCCAATAAAGTTATGGGAATGGCAGGGGCGTTGGATTGTGCACGCTTCAGTTATTTTATTGCATCCGAGATTGGCGTTGACGTCGGGCAGATTCAGTGCGTTTTGATGGGCGGCCACGGCGATGATATGGTGCCGCTGCCGCGGTTTAGCTCTGTTAGCGGAATCCCCATAACCGAACTGCTGCCGGAAAAGAAAATCGCTGAAATAATCGAAAGGACGCGCAAGGGCGGCATTGAAATTGTCAATCTGCTCGGTTACAGTGCATATTATGCCCCGGCAGCCGGTGCAGTAAAAATGGCAGAAGCCATAATAAGGGACAAAAAAACCGTTATGTCCTGTTGTGCGTATTGCGACAGGCAGTATGATGTCGGGGGTTATTTTGTCGGCGTGCCGGTTATACTGGGCAAAGAAGGCATCGAGAAAATAGTTGAACTGAATTTGAACCAGTCCGAGAAGGCTCAATTTGCTGAATCTCTCGGCCATGTTAAAGAGCTTGTAACAAAAGTAGAGCAAATTATGCAGGGTTCATTAAGGAACTAACACAATGCCTCAGAACATAGAATCCTTTGTTAAAACATTAGAGTCCGAAGGTGTCGATGCCGGCAGGAAGGCCGCTGAAAAAATTGAAGCACAGGCCAGACAGCAGGCGGAAAAGATTGTCGCAGAAGGCAAAGCATCGGCGGAAAAAATCATCGCAGCGGCCAAAGACGAGGCAGAGAAAATAAAAGCTCGAATGAATTCGAGTCTCGAACTGGCTGCACGTGATGCCGTTTTTATGCTGCGTGAACAACTGAGCCGGCAATTAACATTTCTTTTAAACCAGAGGGTCGAAGCTGCTCTTGGTAAAGAAGATATGCTGGTGGCTGTCTTGCGTGAGGTTATTCCTGCTTATGCAAAGGCAGATGCAGCTCAAAAGCTGACAGCACAGCTCAATGTACCGGAAAATATGAAAGCCGGTTTGTTGCAGGGGGCAATTAATGAGCTGGCCGAGTCACTCAAAGCCAAAAATATTCAGGTTGATGTAAAGCATAACCTGGCCCAGGCCGGTTTCGAGTATAAAATAGAAGGTTCGACAGTTGAGGTAAATAAGGAATCTGTAACTGCACTGCTGATGGAGATGCTCGACCCGCAGCTAAGGCAGTTCCTTGAAAAAGGAAATAGTACCGGCAATTAAAAGATTTATAGTCA
>CAZYWY010000333.1:0-2786 GCA_964651605.1 uncultured Pirellulales bacterium
AACCGTTATTCGATTTGCCCAGCTTAACTTCATAGCTTCAAGACTTTCCTTATGCAAAACGAAAATCCGCTTTAAACCGACGCCACTGTATGGTAGTTTATGAAGTTGCGTTTGGCAACAGATATTTCGTATCTCGTATTGCGTATATCGTATTTCGTATATGAGTAAAGCAAAAAAACTTGCCCTGCTATATTATAATCTCGCAATATTGTTCGATGCAGGTCTGCCCATAATCCGCTCACTCGATACTACAGCAGTAAATTCGCAGGGCCGTCTGAAAAAAATCTTCACTCAGATAAGCAAATCCGTCTCGCAAGCCAACAGCCTGGCTGATTCAATGGCCAAACATCGCTTTTTTGTAAAGCTGGATGTTAAACTGGTCGCAGCAGCAGAGTATTCCGGCAGACTCCCACAGTGTTTTCACCTGCTTTCAAAATGGTATGAATTTCTCAATCACATACACAAAATTATGCTGTCGGGATTTATTCTGCCTTTGGCTATTTTTCACATTGCTGTTGCGATTATCCCTCTGCCGCAATTGATTCTCGGAAACATAACAACACGCCAATATCTAATCAGAGTCCTCGGAGCATACTTTGCTCTGTATATATCAGTTATACTGGCCGTAGTTATTTACCGCCTTATGCGAAAAGTTAAATTTCTCAGTTATTTACTGGATTTCTTTGTCCTGAAAATACCGGTCTTGGGCGGTGGAATTCGGCATCTTTCAATATGCCGATACAGCCGGGCTTTTAATCTGCTCTACAAATCCGGCGTGCCGATTACAGAGGCCCTTACAACAGCAGGTGACCTTGCCGGCAATCGTGTTGTATCCGGCTATTTTAAAGGCGGTGCGAAAAAAGCAGCAACCGGCGAATCGGCATGGCAGGGCTTTTCACGCAGGCTGCCGCTCGAATACCTTAATTTATGGCAAATCGGAGAAGAGACCGGCGAGCTTGATAAGATGGCGGATAAAATTGCGGAAATCGCCGGAGACAAAGCCGAACTTCTTTTGACCGAATTCGCCAAATGGCTGCCGAGAATCTTTTATTTTATAATTTGTCTGTGGATGGCAAAGATGATTTTATCGGGATATGCCAACCTCTATTCCTTCGAGGGATTATAGAAAATTGATTTGCGATATTATTCTTGAGAATCGCAGATTGTCCGCTTAGTCTTATCGGCTATGGATGATATTCAGAAGAAATTAGCTCTCATAGACAAACAACTGGCCGGCGGAAACCTTCACAAGAGAATCATCGATACCTGTCCCCTGCTGTTCATAGCTGCCGGTTTAATAGCCGGAATCCTGCTCCAAAGCAAACTGAATTTAACAATAACAATCTGGCTGACGATGCTCGTGCCGGCCTGCACGGCGGCAATTGTCATCTTCTTGCGTCAGAATTTTCCCATCAATCGCTCTTATGTCCAGGCATATCTTGCGATGTTTGCTTGTATCTGCTTTGGTGCAATCAGGCTGACAAATTATCACAGGTTGAACCCAAGTGACATCAATAATTTTGTCCCCGCCCAGACAACGCTGGCAACAATTCGCGGAATTATTCTTACTGAGCCGTATATCAACCGCAATCAACAGTGGCAATTTGCAAGATTTCGATTTACCGACCCATCAAGCAGTTTTTATCTTAAAGTTCAGGAAGTTAAAACCGTTGAGGGATGGACACAGGCATCAGGTACAATCTGGACTTCCGTTAATGAGCCTGTGCTTGATTTAAGGGCGGGCGACTGTATTGAGGCATATTGCCGGCTCGACAGATTCACCCCCCCTGCCAATCCGGGCCAGTTCGACACCGCCCAATATATGGCCGACAGAAATATTTTTATCGCAGCATCAATATCGAGAGAATCGCCCGACGGTATCAAGAAAATAATCCAAAAACAGCAACCATCACTTTTTTTCAAAATCAGGAATTTTTTAAGACAAAGAGCGACGGATGCCCTACTGGATGGTTATATACCCGATGAGCCCAACGCCGGTCTTCTTCAGGCACTATTGCTAGGCTATCGGGGTAATATTGACAACCAGACTTATGAGGCGTTCCGCAAAACGGGTCTGCTACACTTTATCAGTTTGTCCGGAATGCATCTTGGTATCTTTACCGGAATTATCTGGTGGCTATGTAAAACGATGGGCTTGATGAAACGTGCCAGGGCAATAGTCTGCATAATTGCGATTGGAGTCTTTCTGCTGATTGTCCCGCCAAGAGCGCCGACTGTAAGAGCAGCTATTATATGTTTTGTTTTCTGCCTATCGTTTTTATTTCGTCGTCACTCCAATCCCATTAACACATTATCATTAGCAGCGATAATCCTGCTGCTGGCAAGACCGACACAGTTATTCGAGGCCGGCTGGCAATTATCGTTCGCATCAACTCTTGGCATTTTACTTTTTACGGGTCCAGTTGAGGGATTTCTTCGTGAAAAAAAGGAAAATAATCTGTTTGTTCAGAAAATCATAAGAATAATACGGCTTTCCTATGTACCATCAAGTTTTGGTTCATATTTATTGAAATTATTTTCTATTGCTTTGGCCGCTTGGATAGGCGGCGCAGGTTTTGTGTTGTATCACTTTTATATGATTAACCCTTTCACAAGTGTATGGAAGTTAGTTATGTTCCCGCTCATAACTTTGATTTTAGCTCTTGGATATCTGAAAATAACACTATCTTTTTTCTTGCCCAGCTTGTCAGACTTATTGGCCATCATAGTAGACATTTTGGCCAATTGGCTTATTTGGTTTGTAAGAGAAATTGCAAGCTGGAACA
>CAZYWY010000334.1:0-2777 GCA_964651605.1 uncultured Pirellulales bacterium
TTTCTGAAAATTGGATTAGTTGTACTGGTAAGTGGGGTTTTGGTTGGTTTTGTCGGCTGCAAAAAGGCCGAGACGCCGCCTGAGCCGACACCCACTGAAACACCGGCTCCCACCGAAACACCGGCTCCAACTGAAACTCCGACACCGGCTGAGACACCCGAACCAGCCGCAGATGCAAACATCGAAACACCGACACCGGCGGTATCTGCGCTTACATCTACTGCTCTGGATACGATACCTCTGGAGGACGTTAAGGCTGAAATTGCAAAACTGGGTGTTGACGAACTAAAAGCCAAAACGTTGGAATACAAGAACACAATTCACGAGAAACAGGTTGAGATTACCACAACGGTGTTAAAACTGAAAGACTTTTCTGACCAGCTGGCCAGTGGCGAGGGCAAGGCACTAATGGAAAAGCATTCGACGCTATCCAAGACAATAACCGCCCTCATGGAAAGATACCAGCTTTACTACGACAAAATCGAGGAGCTTGGCGGCGACGTTGCCGGTCTGAAAATAGAATAACAGCACCAGCAGAGAGATAAAAAAATCGCCGAAGTCCCTTTAATATCAAACAAACACTATGGGGCAAAATGAAAGGAGACGAAGATGCGGTGTAAAATTTTTGTTATTATGATTTTGTCAGCACTTTGTGCGGGGGTGACATCAGCGGATGAGATTTTCCTGACCAACGGCGACCACCTCAAAGGCAAAATAGTCAATCTTGTCGATGGTAAGCTGCTATTTAAATCAGATTTGGCCGGCGAGACGAAAATCGAGTTGTCCAAAATCCAGACCATAAGCAGCGACGAGCCGGTAACAGTCAGCCTCAAGGATAATACCGCATTTACACAAAAACTCACCGGCTCTACCAGCCCCGGCAAATTTTCCGTCGCCGGCAGTGACTCGCTGCCCGCCCAGAGCTTTGCGGTCAGTGACATAGTTTCAATAAACAAGCCCGCCCCGAAATGGACGGGAAATATCTCGGCAAATGCAACCGCCACTCGCGGAAACACAGTAAAGGACTCGTACGCCCTTAGTGTGCAAGCAACCAAGCGCACAGATGATGACCGAACCACGTTAAGCGCCGATTATGCAAAAACCAAACAGGAAGACCCAACAACCGGTGACAAAATAACCACCGAAGACTGGTGGAAACTAAAAGCAAAATATGATTACTTTTTCACGAAAAAGCTGTACGGCTACATAGATGGTCGATATGAAAAGGATGCTATCGCAGATCTGGACCGGCGTGTTACGGTCGGTATCGGTGCCGGTTATCAATGGATTGAAAAGCCCGACTTGAAATTCTCGACAGAGGCAGGTCTTGCTTCAAAATATGAAAAGTTTGATGATATAGACAACACCACAAATAGTGACATAGCAGCCCAGCTTGGTTACAATCTCCAGATGAAACTGCTCAAGAACCTCTCTTTCGTTCACGAGCTTACATACTATCCGGCTCTCGACAAATTCTCAGATTACTATCTGACCACAACAGCAGAGCTGCGTGCCGATGTTTCTGCCTCGATTTTCCTCAATGCCAAGGTTATTCTTGATTACGATGCAACCCCGGCAATCGGTAAAGGCTGCACAGACACGAAATACTTTTTTGGTCTGGGGTATAGTTTCTAATTCCGTATAGCAATGAAAGGAATTCCTATGAAAAGTAAAATACCGGAGATTATGTGCTTAATTGCTTTAGTTTTTCTAATCGGCTGTTCGACCGCTCCGCAATCGTCCGAGAGCAAGGCTGCGCTGAACACAAAGAGCAGCAACACAATCGAGCTTGCCAAGAAGACCGACCCGGGCCTGCAGAGGTTTTTTGACACCGCTGCCGGCTATGCAGTGTTTCCCACAGTAGGCAAAGGAGCCATAGGGGTAGGCGGTGCGTTCGGCAGAGGCCAACTTTACGAAGGCGGCGGGAAACTGGCAGGTTACTGCACGCTGACACAGGCCACCATTGGTTTCCAATTAGGCGGCCAGGCCTACACCGAACTTATTTTCTTCGAGACAAAAGACGCCCTGAGCAACTTTAAGTCGGGCAATTTCGCTTTTGCGGCACAGGTTTCTGCTGTGGCACTTAAGTCGGGCGTATCAGCCAACGCAAAATACACCGACGGCGTTGCTGTATTTACTATGGCAGAAGCAGGCCTGATGTATGAAGCATCTCTCGGCGGACAGAAATTCAGTTATGAGCCGCTATAAAGGCTCCGATAATAAAAATCGGCAAGCGCATATATTATTGAATGTCCCCGGCGGGAGTCGAACCCACAACCTTTGGCTCCGGAGGCCAACGCTCTGTCCAATTGAGCTACGAGGACGTGGTACAGTGGTTTTTTGTACTAAAATTAGACTTTCAAGTCAATAACAAGTCACTAAGAAATTAAATTCAACTCACCATCATGTGGCGACTGACCCACTTAGTGACCCACTTTTGACTTGAAAAGGCGAGATGATTAAAAAAACAGTCTGTTTGAACCGCTGACACACGGATTTTCAGTCCGAATCGGTGGTTTGTAAGTATTTGTTATAAAAGCATTTATGACTGTAAAATAAAGATAATATGTAGGCCGTCCACCGAAAACTATACTACGGGAAAGTTTCGGAAACTAATGTCAACATAATTTTGAAAGGATGGCCCATGAAAACATTAACTAAAAAACAAAGATGGTTCAAAGAAATTTCACCTGCCAGGATGTTTGATAATATGAAGCTATTAAGATTATGCCCCAGTCATAGTTGAAGGTTGGCAGCGGCTCCTTTTTCATCAGTCT
>CAZYWY010000335.1:0-2762 GCA_964651605.1 uncultured Pirellulales bacterium
TAATCACACGCTGTGACCAAATAGCATCGCAAGAACTGGAAAAGCTCGAACAAAAAATTCGACAGCTCAAATCCAATATGGTAATTGCCCGTTCGTGTCACGCCCCTGTTTGTGTTAAGTATATGGATTCCTGCTTGCGCAGGAATGACAACCTTGAAAAGCTAAAAAGCCAAAAAGTTTTTGCATTTTGCGGAATAGGAAATCCGGACGCTTTTTTAAGCACAATCAAGTCATTACGCTGTGAGATGACTGGCTCAAAAATATTCAACGACCATCATAATTATATACAGAGCGACATAACAGAACTCTATAAACAGGCAGAAGCATCTAAAGCAGAATTGCTCCTTACAACCCGGAAAGATTATACAAAAGTCGCACAATTTACAGGTAATTGCGAAAAAATACCGCTCGGTTATTTAGAGATAGAAATGACATTTCATCAAGGCATAGACAAATTAACAGGCTTGATTGAAAAGACCATTGCAGGTAGAATTTAGTTTTTGGTAATTAACTTTTTGAAAATATACGCCTATGAACGAAGGTCTCCTTAACACGGTAAAAAATCTCGGCTTTCCCAAAGTGCTGGTTGCGGGCGATTTCATGCTCGATATTTATATCTATGGCGACGCTGAGAGAATAAGCCCGGAAGCACCAGTGCCTGTGTTATTGATTCGCAAAAAAGAATACGGCTGCGGGGGGGCTGGTTCAGTTACTGCTGACTTGGCAGCATTGGGTGCATCTCCCATTTGCTTTGGTATTATCGGAGAAGATGAAAACGCAAAAATACTCCTGGAGAAACTTAAAGAAATAGGTGCTGATACAACCAGCCTGTTGACCGCTAAAGAACGTTTCACTACCAGCAAACAAAGACTCATCGGTCTGGCCCAGCACAGACATCAGCAGCAATTATTCAGGATGGATGAAGAATCCATCGACCCGATTACCGAAACTCAAACCCAAAAGGTACTACAGCTTTACAAAAAAAGCCTTTCAAAAGCTGATATTATCTGCCTCCAGGACCACAACAAGGGTTTCCTGACAAAACCGCTCTGCACGGAAATGATAAAATTGGCGATTAAGGCCGGCAAAAAGGTTATCATTGACCCCTGTCCGCATAGCGATTATTCAAAATATAAAGGTGCCACGCTGCTTACTCCGAATCGGCAGGAATGTTCAATCGCCACAGGTATGAAATTGGAAAACCAGAAGGATTTCGATAAGGCAGCAGACAAGCTCATAAAACAACTAAACCTGCAGGCTGTAGTCATTACTCTCGATAAAACCGGTGCGTACCTGAAAACAAAAGATACAGGCCGGATTATACCTACCCGACCACGAAATGTTTATGATGTATCCGGTGCCGGTGATATGGTTATTTCGATGCTTGCAATGGCGCTGGCAGCTGATTGCAACTATAAAACAGCGGTTCAGCTGGCTAATATCGCCGGCGGCATTGAGGTGGAAAAGTACGGCAATAAACCGATAACCATCGAAGAAATCACAAACGAAATTACCAGTCAGAATCGAGCCAATAAAACAAAAGTGTACACCCTCGATTCGCTTATGGATGAACTTCAATGGCATCGCAGAGACAAAAAAACTATCGTTTTCACAAACGGCTGTTTCGATGTAATACATAGAGGTCACGTAGAATACCTGAAATTTTGTCGCTCTCTGGGTGACATTGTGGTAGTTGGGCTGAACAGCGACAGCTCCGTAAAAACCATCAAAGGACCTCAACGTCCCATCAACAACCAGTTCGATAGGGTATCGGTTCTGGCTGCTCTTGAAACGGTCGATTATATTACAATTTTCGATGAGCCGGACCCGCTTAATCTAATTGAGAAAATCAAGCCTGACATTTTAGTCAAGGGACAGGACTGGGAAAAGAAAGGCGTCATAGGACGGGAATTTGTCGAGTCATACGGCGGCAAGGTCATACTGGCAAAATTAGTTGAAGGCAAAAGTTCAACAGTAATCATAGACAAGCTCAAACTTTCAAAGGCAAAATCCCGATGAACGAGAAAATAAAAGAAAACATTAACTTGGCCATCGAAGAGCATCTGAACAACACCGCACAGATGCAGAAAAACTACATCAGCAAAATAGCCGATATTGCACAGGCAATAACAAATGCCCTGCGGAAAAGCGGCACGATTTACTTATGTGGCAACGGCGGCTCGGCAGCCGATGCCCAGCACATATCTGCCGAGCTGGTGGGAAGGTTTCAAAGAGAAAGAAAGCCTCTGGCTGCCGTAGCATTGTCAACCGATACATCTATTCTGACGTCTGTCGCCAATGATTACGGCTTCGAGAAAATTTTTTCCAGGCAGGTAGAAGCTCTCGCGCGAAAATCCGATATTTTGTGGGCATTTTCGACAAGCGGTGAATCAGCAAATATCATAGAAGCAGCTAAAGCAGCTAAAGAAAAACTTGCGTTTGTAATAGCATTCACCAATAAACCGCAAAGCACCCTCGAGAGCATATCTGATATTTGCCTGTGTACCAATACTAAATCGACCGCCCAAAGCCAGGAAATGCACCAGCTTGCGTACCATATAATATGTGACATAGTCGAAAGTAATTTTACTGACAATCATAAATAGGCTTGTACCGAAATGTCTGCCAAAGCCATATTTTTAGACCGTGACGAGACTCTGATTGAGGACCCGGGTTATATCAGCAGCCCGGAGCAGGTAAAAATTCTCGATTCAGTGCCGGGTGCGTTGATTGAGCTTAAAGCTCTCGGTTACAACCTAATT
>CAZYWY010000336.1:0-2757 GCA_964651605.1 uncultured Pirellulales bacterium
CTTATGTGATTAATAATTGCGCTGAGCATACTTTGTTCGACAAACGGATTTAGTAAGAACTGGTTCATTAGCAGTCATCTGCCATAAGAACATTATCTGAGTTTATATGCTCAGCGCATTAAATATTCACAATCCGTATCAAGCGTTGGCCGAAACTCTTTCAGAATCTTCGCAGCACCCGTGAAACAGAATTGGCTGAGCGTTGGCCAGAGCATGTTGTTTGTGCGTGGATAGGTAATTCAAAGGCAGTGGCAAGGAGACACTACTTCCAAGTAACAGAGGAACATTTCGAGCGGGCAGCAGGGATTTTTATAGATAAGGAGGCAGAGGCGCAAAATGCGGCGCAGCATATTACTGCATCGTCTTGCATGATATCGCACACGGTTTGTGAAACCGCAAAATTCCACATAAAACGATACCCTGCAATACAATACGAGGGGGTAGTGGGCGATGCAGGAATCGAACCTGCGACCCGCTGATTAAGAGTCAGCTGCTCTACCAGCTGAGCTAATCGCCCATAAAACAAATAGTGTACCAGCAAAAGAAATTTTCCTCAAGAAAATTCCTGCTCTTTGCGTTCAGTCAGTGATTTGCTTGACATACATAAATTCAGGCACACGCTGAAGCCTGCCCTGTGCATCAACATGTGCCAGAATGCTTGTGCCTTCTGCCAGCAACGCGCCATCGCTGCAGCGGGTCAGCTTATAACTATGTTCCACACGGGCCGGTGTGACAGATGTGCAGGTAGTCTCCAGATTAAGTTGTTCATCATAATATGCAGCCCTGCGATATTTGATATGCAGCTCGGCAATCACGAAAAAAACTCCCGCCTGCTCAAGGTCTTTGTATGCAAGCCCGTTGGCGCGAAGAAGTTCCGTCCGCCCCATCTCAAACCATATCGGATATACACTATGATGAACAACACCGGCTTTGTCGGTTTCAGCATATCGGGGGACAATAGTTATCGTATGGCTGGCAATGGCTATATGTTCAGGACAATCCATCCCTTACCTCTACATCATGTGCATCAACAATTAACCGTTACCCCAACCGGGCCAATCGTTACAACTGTAAAATCCTCGAACTTATTATTCCGTAAAAAGTTCATCACCGAATCGACACTGGTCTGCTCAACGGCATCTTTAATCTCATCGAGGCTGCGTACTCGACCGAGCATATAATAGTCACTGCCTATCGCACCTGCTCTGCTGGCGGTTGATTCACTTTGCAGAATCAGAGCGCTTTTAAGACCAGCCTTAGCCCTGGCAAGCTCGTCTTCTTCGATACCATCACCCAGCCGGCGAATCTCGCCGATGACGCAATCGAGTGTCTGCTGTGCTTTATCAGGCGTAGTGCCGGCGTAACATATCAGCCCGGCAGCCTCTTTCAGACAGTGATATTTCGCACCTATTGCGTAACAAAGACCACGCTTTTCGCGCACCTCAGTAAATAATCTTGCACTCATACCGCCCGAAAGCACAGACAACGCCAGCCGGGCATTATAATAATTTTCATCCGCCGGTCCGACAATCGCAGTCATCAGACCTATATGCACCTGTGCACCGTCATTGTGTACGTACAAATATCCGCCGCAGGTTTGAACCGCTGATGTAACATCATTGGCATCGTTGGTATTTTTAGCTGAGCCAAAGAAATCCTCCATCCTGCTGCAAAGTCGGTCAAAGTCGTATTTACCTGCGACTGAAAAAATTGTTTCAGCGGGCTCGAATCTGTCCTTGATAATCTGCCTTGTCCGCTCGGCTGACAGTGCTTTTAAGTCCGGCAGCTCCCCTGCTGTGCTGCGTCCGAGCGGTTGTGGATAAAACTGCTCTTTAACCTTGAGCATTACCTTCTGTCTTGGGTCATCATCCAGAGACAATAAGTCATCAATCGCAAGCTGCTTTGCCAATTTAAACTGGTCATCCTCCAGCCTGGGCCGCAGTATGATATCCGCATACAAATCAAGAGCCTGCTCAAGATTGTCGGCCTGCAGCGCAGAACAAATAGTAAGATATGCGCTGCCGATTGAGCTTGCTCGATGCAGACCCAAGCCGTCCAGTGCGTCACCGAGCTGCCTGCTGTTCAGAGCGGCGGCACCCCTGAAAATCCAGTCTTCGATGACGTTGGCTGCCCCACAGCAGCCGGCGGGTAATTTCGCCGCCCCAGCCGGCAGCATAAATTCAAAAGCCGCCGATGCAACCGCATCCATAGGTTCGCCCAGAATAACCAGCCCGTTTTTCAGAATATGCTCATCAAGCCTTTGTGTCATTTAAAATTCCTCAGATTTTATAAAAACTGTAGTATAACAATGCACAAGAATATTTTCAATGAGGGAACTTAAAATGACAGTGGTAATTATACTCTTCACGATTAAAAACCTGTATTTAGCAACTTTTGGGGGGAAATATGCAAAATCCTGCGATTGTAGGCGTTTTTAAAAACTGCATTTTTAAGCTGAAAAATGAGGAGTCGTAAACTCAAGGAACAAAATCAGAATTTTTGGGGAAGTTTTTGAAAACATTTTCTCGGATTAAAAAGTACATTGTTATAATTTATAAAGAAGAAACATTAGGTCTGTCGATTAATATAAAGTTGGATGAATTGGATATAAGCAATGAAAAGAGTACTTAGCGACGAGGAAATTGAGAGGCTTATCCTTGAACGTAAGCAATTACCCCAAGGATGGGAATCGAGGTTTCAGCCTCGACCTAAGTCGGATTGTCAGTATGCTCAACGAGATTGTGAGGTCAAAGGTGA
>CAZYWY010000337.1:0-2757 GCA_964651605.1 uncultured Pirellulales bacterium
ATTCTAAAAAAATTTCCCAAAAATCTCTTGACTTATGTATAGCACAGGATATACTATTTATATAATTAGATATAAGTTGATGGAGTTGTAATAGGAAGTCAGGAAGCAATCGATGATAGGGTGATCATTGTGAATATCTTCCTGGCGTTGAGCCATGGATGGCGGCGGCTTTGGATGGTTATTCCAAAAACCGCGAGTTTACGGTGGGCTGAACGTCTAATATAGGAGATTTCACGATGGGGATTTATATCGATTTTGAAGAAGTGTTAAAGTTGTTTGAGTCGTATGGTTGGAAACTTCAAAAAATTTATAAGTCGTATCGGATATTTGTAAAAAAAGAGAAACCGCCTTTTGTTATTCCGGTACGTAATAAGAAAGTAGATGCCGAATATGTCAAGAAGTTCAAAGAATTCCTCGAAGAACGAGGCGAAACCTAAAAATCTTGCAAAATCCTTCAGCGAATCTGTTTTACGCAAGGCTAAACAGATTGCCGACGAGTACCGGATTGTGCTTGAGCGAAACGAGAGGCTTGGGTTTATCGGCAGTTCTGTCGAAATGCCAACCGTATTTGCAGATGCCAAAACTCCGCAGCAGTGCTACAAGGCAACACAGGAAGCCTTAATGGTAGCGGTTGCGACAATGCTTGAACGCGGCCAAAGGCCGCCGCAGCCTGCGTCAGCGGGTATTCGCACCGAACAGGTGAACGTCAGATTAACCGCCGAAGAAAAACTTTTATTTACCAACGCAGCAACAAATCTCGGATTCAAAGGCATCTCTGATTTCATCCGCAATTCGGCTCTCGACCGTGTCCTGTCCAGCCGATAACCCGGCAACAACCTTTACAGTCTGAAAGATTGTTCTTTCACCTCTATAATTATTCCAGGCCGGCGTGATAGTTTTGCAGGGACTGTACCTTGGATTCGCTGGCCTGTCTTATTGCGATTCCCTTAACGCTGGCAGCAGCGGCAGCAGTAGTGGTAATATATGGCACCTTGTACTTAATGGCAGCTTTTCTGATATAAGAGTCGTCTGTCTTGCTTGTCTTGCCCGCAGGAGTATTAATAATCAGATGCACATCTTTATTTTTGATGGTGTCAACAATATTGGGTCTGCCTTCATGCATTTTGAGAATATGCTGCGATTGTATCCCTTTTTCAGACAAATATTTGTGCGTTCCCTCGGTAGATAGTATTTTAAAACCGATTCTGTCAAACTCTTTTGCGGTTTCGACTATTGCGGCTTTATCGGGGTCGGCCACGGTTATTAGAACCGTCCCCTTCAAAGGCAGCGACTGTCCGGTTGCCTCCTGTGCCTTGAAAAAAGCCCGGCCAAAAGAATCCGCCAGCCCCAGAACCTCGCCCGTTGAACGCATCTCAGGACCAAGCAGCGGGTCCACTTCATGGAACATATTAAATGGGAACACAGCTTCCTTGACGCCGAAATGCGGTATATGTTTATCTTTCAGTTTCAATTCGGAGATTTTCTTACCGAGCATAATCTGTGTGGCTATACGAGCCATTGATATTCCGCAGACTTTTGAAACAAGCGGAACTGTTCTTGAGGCGCGAGGATTGGCTTCCAGCACATAGACAACATCATCAGCGATTGCATACTGCATATTCATCAGGCCGACAACATTGAGTTGGATTGCTATTTTTTTTGTATATTCACAAATCGTATCAATATGTTTGGGGGCTATTGAGACCGGCGGAATCACACACGCTGAGTCTCCTGAGTGGATTCCCGCAAGCTCGATATGCTCCATAACCGCAGGGACAAAAACATCTTTACCGTCTGAAATGGCGTCGGCCTCGGCTTCAATTGCATTGACCAGAAATTTATCTATTAAAATAGGCATATCGGGATTAACTTCTACTGCTGCAACGACATATTGACGGAGCATTTCCTCATCGTGGACAACCTCCATCCCGCGTCCGCCAAGCACGTAAGACGGACGTACCATAAGCGGATAGCCGATTCGCTTTGCTATTTTCAACGCATCTTCGAGGCTGCCGGCCATTTCGGATTCCGGCATAGGAATCTTGAGCTTCTTCATCATCTTTCGGAACAAGTCACGGTCTTCCGCCAGGGCAATCGCATCCGGCGTTGTCCCGATGATCTTCACGCCGGCCTGCTCAAGCTGCTTGGCAATATTCAGCGGCGTCTGTCCGCCAAACTGCACGATGACACCTTCCGGTTTTTCCTTTTCGTAGATGCTCAAGACATCCTCGACGGTTAGCGGCTCGAAATACAGCTTATCCGAGGTATCGTAATCGGTCGAAACGGTTTCAGGGTTGCAGTTGACCATAATGGTTTCCAGACCCTCATCCCGCAGGGCAAATGCTGCGTGGACACAGCAATAGTCAAATTCAATGCCCTGCCCGATTCGATTTGGCCCGCCGCCTAAAACCATAACCTTTTTCCGCTGGCTACTGGTAGTCTTGTCCGGGCCGTTATAAGTTGAAAAGTAATAGGCGGCATTTTCCACACCACTTACCGGCACCGGTTCCCACCCTTCAACTACTCCCAGGGAGACCCGTCTTTGACGTATTTTCTTCTCCGGCACACCCAGTAGCTGAGACAGATAACGGTCAGCAAATCCGTCTTTTTTAGCCTGAACCAGCAAATCATCCGGTAAAGTCTTTCCCCGATACTGTAGGATTTGCTCCTCTAGCTCAACAAGTTCTTTCATCTGATTAATAAACCATGGTTTAAGATAAGTTTTCTGGTAAAGTTCCTGAACATCAGCACCCTTAC
>CAZYWY010000338.1:0-2744 GCA_964651605.1 uncultured Pirellulales bacterium
CATAATCGTTGGCAACGGCAGTCTCGAAGACAACTCAGGTATAAATCAGCTTAAATTTACCGGCAATGTCGCAAGTCACCCGATTACCGACCTGCCTGATGATGAGCAGTTCGGCGCAGTCAAGCAGGAAACCGGAACATTTGTTATGGCGCCGGGTTTCAAAGTTTCTTTCGGCGGCAACTTTAATACGCTCAATGGTGCCATAGCAGGCAACGGCATAGAGTTCTTCGGTAACGCCGGCGGGATTATCAACGGCTCGGTCCTTAATTACTCAGATGAAGAAATGGACCTTTCGGGCAACAGCGACCTGTATTTTAATCGCTCAGGTATAACCGAAGCACCAGCAGGATTCGTACCGGAATTTATTTTAACCTACAATCCTGCATCCTATACAGAAGTTATTATATAATTTTTTTTGAAGTCACTTATCCAGTTGAAGCAAATTTTTTAACAGCCTTTTGTACTTTCGATAAACAATTCTTATATTTTAGATAGCACAGAGAAGTTCTCTATACCATTGTCTTTAAAAAGGTGATTTTTCTGAGGGGAAAATGATTACAATATGCAAATTATCCGATAAAAGACGCCGGGGCATAGCGCTGATTATGTCTATGATATTCGTGGCGATATTTTCAGCTCTGGCGGTCGCAATGGCCGCAATGTCCGGCACAAATATAGAAGTAGCTTCAAACCAGCAGCAGGTCAATTCAGCCCTGCAGGCGGCTCAATCCGGCATCGAGTGCGGAAAGTATTACGCAGCCACCGTCACGGGTCTGCCAAGCACAACCAGCAATACGGTTTCCTCAGCCGAGGCGACCGCCGCTTGGAGTAGTTTCTGCACGTACATCCAGAATCAGCAGCCTGGCGGACAGACGGTGCCGGCTGCGACATCTTTTACGGATGCACACGGCAGCGGGTCGCAACTAACAGTGCCGGCAATAAATCTCGATTCTGCCGACGGTTCAAATTTTTCAGTTCGATTTTACAAGTACAACAATGATGCCAATATTTATCTTGAGTCAACAGGGACAGACGGCCAGGCAAGCAGAAAAGTAACCGTCCGTATGGGCATTACAAAAGCAGCCGATGTCCTCAAATACGCCGTCGCCACAAGAAGCAGGATGTGGATAACCGGCGACAGCACAATCCACGGCGATATTTTCAGCGCCTGGAATCTCTCAACCAGCCGGCTTACTCAACTGACACAACTCAAGACGCAGCTCGATTCCAAAATAAGTAGTGGAACGCTTAACTCCACATCTTTTGCCTCTTTAATATCGACGCTCGGCTTGACTACATCACAGCGGACGGCAATACTGAACGAACTGCTCGCCGGCACGCTCAGCACTTCGGCAGCCGCCGCCCGATGTATAACCACTATGTCTGCGGTGCCTTCCATTTCGCCTTTCAATCTGACCAGCGACTCCTCGGTGGAAGGTTCAATAAATACCTGCTGGTCCACGGACCAGATAGCAACCAGGAGCTGGCAGCTTGAAACGCTCGATGCTTATGGCAATCCTGTGTATGACCAGTACGGCAATAAAGTCATCAGCTCCAACGATGAAATACAGGGTTCGTGCGAGGGCATCAACTACGGTATCCCGCCGGAAAATATGGCCGGGATGTCCATCTCCGATTACGATACTACCACATATTACGATGCTACCAGAACGGCAAACGGCGGCAGCGGTGACATCTATTACAGTTCATCCGCCAACAATTACACCGGCAATCTCGACAGCCTTGGCGCAACAAACGGGACAAAATATCGTTATGAATATTTCCCGCACGCTGCGGACAGTTATACACAGAACAGGCCCGGCGGCGGAGGCCTCTATGTAAAGAGGTACATCTATAAAGACCAGACGTTCACAAATGCCAATTTGCCGAAGGATAAAAATGCACTTTTCATAAATTGTACGTTCAACGACGTGCTGTATGTTGACAGCGGCCAAACCACCAGCAACTACAATAACGTGCGATTCGATAATTGCACATTCAACGGGACCATAGTTTCAAATACACCGCAGTCTTTCAACTGGCAGAAGAACTGCCTGTATTTCACCGGCAGCGCCACATTCCAGAACGATTACTCCACTGAGGCAACAATCCTTGCGCCTCATTTCAACGTGAACCTCGGCAATACGAATCCTGTATCCGGCACCGATAACGTTCTCCACGGAGCCATCGTCGGCGGTATCGTGGATGTCAGAGGCAACGCCGAGGTATTCGGAACTATTATTTCAATGGCTGATACCAGCTCTTATACGAGCGGCTATGTAACAAACATCGGCGCCACCTTGAACGACGGCGGCAGCGAGACAGTTTCCATCGGTGACATCGGGACTATAAATATTACCCCCGACGAAGATAAGCTGCTGCCAAGCGGCATCAGCAGTCCCATCGTTATCAAGCCGGTGCAAAGTACGTACTCAGAAGGATAATGCGAAAATTTTTATGTTTGAGAAATATAGGCACGTTATAAAAAAGTAATTTCTTACAAGGAGAATCAAATGAAAAGGTTAATTCTAAGCACATTTATTATGGCATTGCTTCTGCTGGCAATAGCGGTCGGAACAGCAAGTGCGGGTCTGGTCGTCGGTCCGTCAACCGGGCAGCTTATTGCTGCGGATGACGACCCCAATATGCCGATGATACCTGAGGCAACTTTCATTCAGCAACGAGTTATCGCTGTGGATGATGACCCCAACGCACCAGAGTAAGCACAAAAAAATTGCGGAAAA
>CAZYWY010000339.1:0-2737 GCA_964651605.1 uncultured Pirellulales bacterium
AAACTTTCACATTCAGACTGCCTGAAAACAGGAAAACTTAATCGTAAGCAGTATAGTACGCATCAATCGCAGACTGGATTGGCCTTATCCTGAACTGCACAGTTCCTATTTCAGGTATTATTGACGAGGCCTTGAAACGCCAGGGTATCTCTGATCTGATACGTTGTGTATTTCTATCCCCATCCTTTGGTATTGTAGACTCTCCACTTGCACTACAAATAATGTTGAAATTTATGGTTTTGATGCATTGTCCGCCTTTGAGTCTTCCCTCGAAAAGAAACTGGACGTATCCGATAAATGGTGCAGGATTATTAAAAAAGTTCGGGTCGTTTTTAACTATCCATTCAACTGCCGCCTCCTCATCGCTTGCCCAAGGTACATCCAGCCTTTGGTATTTCATAAGCAGGTCCTGATACTGTTGCTGTTGACGCTTTGGTACGCTTAACATTCCTGAATATTTGCTTTCAGGCTGATTCAGGTCTTTAGGTCTGTCCATCTGTATATATTGCCAGTTTGACCAATGCAAGGCATCCGCACTATAACGAGCATAAAGTGAGCCTGTTACCAGTTCGGTCACAATATTGACAAACGGTACAGTCCTCCATGACCAACCAACAGCAATTGGTTCTGTAATTTCTATCCAGAAGTCTGAAGTTATATTTTCCGATGCTTGATTTACAAGACCTTCTTTGGTTAATTGAATACTTGGTGATGGAGTTCCCCATTTCGCTTTTTTATTTAATTCCTGCGGTTTTGTTAGGTCAAGGCTAAATTTGGATGTTGAAAGCATCTGAGCCGAGGCTGGGCAAGCCAGCAAAAACAGAACAATCGCCGCAGCACCAGCCAGAATTCCCCACAAATTCATTTTTGTTTTCATAAAAGAACCTTTCTCAACTGACATTTCCCCATTTTAACGCTAAAAACATAACTGCTAATCCGGCTTTCTTATTATATAGACGAAAAAATGTTGATTAAGTTACAAAAAAAATAGAAAAATTTGAAAAATTTGTTATTATTTGTCGTTGTTACTCAGGATTCATTAGACGGTCTCTTATAAAGGACTATTCATTGGCTAAAGAAATAAGACTGCCGCAACTTGGCCAGACTATGGAAGAAGGCACTGTGGTAAGCTGCAAGGTAAAAACAGGCGACCAAATCAGCAAAGGCAGCGTGATTTTTGAAATCGAAACCGACAAGGCCACCCTCGATATGGAATCGCCGCTCGATGGTTTTGTCAGGGCTATGCTGGTCAATGAAGGCCAAATCCTCAAGGTCGGCTCGCCTATGCTCATCGTCGGCCAACAGGATGAACAAATCCCGCAAAGTTTCATCGACTCGCTGACAAGCAGCGCACCACCTGCCAAATCTCCTGCAGAAACCAAAACTCAGGAACCAGAAGTCTTGAGTCTTGAGTCTGGAGTCTTGAGTCCACAGGGCAGGGTAATCGCCTCGCCCCGTGCAAAAAAACTGGCTGAAGAACTCAATGTGGACATTTCAACTGTCCCCGGCAGCGGCCCGGGCGGCAAAATCACCGAACAGGACGTTAAAAATGCTGCCTCTGCAAAGCAAAAAGACGCTGTTGTGGCACGGCCATCTTGGCCGTGCAAACACGGGCTGGAAGCCCGTGCCACGATTCATATACCGCTGTCCAGTCTGCAGAAAATCACAGCCGAGAGAATGCTCAAATCCAAGCGGGAAATCCCCTGCTTCTATCTGACCGTCTGTACCGATGTTACCGGCCTGACCGAACTGCGAACAAAGCTCAACGAAACCGCAAATGTTAAAATCGCCTACAACGATTTTATAATCAGGGCGGTCGGACTCGGACTGGAAAAATACCCGGTTATGACAGGCCAGTTAGCAGGTGACACAATCAAACTGGCCGACGAAATCAACATAGGCCTGGCTATTTCCGTGCCGGACGGCCTGGTCGCTCCGTTGGTTAAAAACGCCAATAAAAACGACATCCGCCGGATTGCAGCTCAAACAAAAACCCTCATCGAAAAAGCCCGCACCAATAAACTCTCGCCCGCCGACCTCGAAGGCGGCTGCTGTACCGTCAGCAATCTCGGTGCCTTTGGAATTGACAATTTCATCCCCATAGTTGTGCCGGGGCAGTGCGGGAGCCTCGGAGTCGGGGCAAGGACCGACAGCGGCGTGGGGGGCCATGGCGGGTTTTTCGTTCGTAAAATGATGAATATGACTCTTTCGGTTGACCACAAGGTCGCCAATGGTGCTTACGCCGCACAATTTCTTGATTTTGTTCGTAAATTACTTGAAGACAGTTCTGAATTAATTTAAATGGTCACCCTGCCGGAAGGCGGGGGGGTTCTTGGAAAAATATGTCATATTTTATTGAAAATGCAGGTCAGCTAAAAGAAAGCTGCGGCCTGTTCGGAATCTTCGGCGATGAAGACGCTGTGAATAAAACCTACCTCAGTCTGCACGCACTGCAGCACAGAGGCCAGGAATCGGCGGGCATCGCATCCACCGACTGCAAAAATATCATCTGCCACAGCGCTATGGGCAATGTCAGGAGAGTTTTCCGCAACGGGACGGGAATCCTCGAAAAATTAGCCAATCCCGTGGCAATCGGCCACGTGCGATACTCAACCTCAGGCTCAAGTAACATCGCCAACTGTCAGCCCCTGCTGGCTGAATATTCGCGAGGCCAGGTCGCTGTCGCTCACAACGGCAACCTCGTCAATGCATCTCTGCTGCGGGACGAATACGAGGC
>CAZYWY010000340.1:0-2729 GCA_964651605.1 uncultured Pirellulales bacterium
AAAAGAAAATCAGTTTATAAAAGAGGAGATTATCAAGCGTACTGAAGAAATGCTTGATTTGGAAGATTGTCAGTTGCAGGACCTTGTTGATTTTTCAGATATAACGAAGCAGAAATTTGACAGCGCGGAAGTCAAAGGCAATAATCTCGTTTTAATCCAAAACCGGCAAGAATACAAAGCACCTATCAAAAGCAAGAAAGATGTGGTTAACGCGGTGCTTAAAGAACAATATGGCGACAAGAGCCTTTTACCGGGTGAAATTGAATTATCAGAATTAAAATATTTACCGGCTCTTGATAAAGAATTTCAGAAATCATTGAAGGATTATATCGATGATATGGTTTTTGCTTTGTATTTTAATGTTTCTGTGAAAAAGGTCGGTTTTAACCTGGCAGGTCAGATAAAAGAATTGTGCCGCCAAAATGAATTTTACGATTACATTCAAAAAACAGGAACTGAAAAAGTAAGTTAAGGTGACGTTTATTTGATACTGATAAAAGATTACCATGGACTAACCGGCAGGATGTAGAAAAAAGAATTTTTAGGAAGATTTTCAAAAATTTCTTAATTCTGTCCGCTGTCTTCTGAATGTTGGTTTTTCCTCGTCTGCCAAAATGGCACGTCAAACATCTCAAACAGCAAAGAGCAAATAGTCAATATCTTCTTGCTACAAAATAACTTATGCAACATAGGCAGGTAGGAACTACCGGCTGGTACGCAGTTTGCACATCATTCAAAGAACAGATTAAAAACATTCATATTGTCATACCCCTTAGGGGTATCCATTGACAGGAGAGAAAGTTGTGGATTCCTGTTTTCACAGGAATGACAGTTAGTACGCTAATTACTAAGCGAAAGGAAACTAACTATGGCTAACAAAATAATAGGAATTGATTTAGGTACGACGCTTTCGGTGGTGGCCATTATGGAAGGTTCAGCACCGAAAGTGCTGATAAATTCGTCCGGCTCAAGGCTGACGCCATCGGTGGTCGGCTTTACCGACAAAGGCGAGCGGCTGGTAGGCCAGATTGCAAAACACCAGCAGGTTACCAACCCTGAAAATACTGTCTTTTCCATAAAGCGGTTTATGGGCAGACGTCATCGCGAGGTCTCTGCTGAAGAAAAAATCGTCCCTTATAAAATAGTCGGCGGCTCAGATGAGCTGGTAAAGGTCGATATTCGTGGCAAACAGTTCACGCCGCCGGAGATTTCGGCGATGATTCTGCAGGATTTGAAAAAGACCGCTGAGGATTATCTGGGTGAAAAAGTTACGCACGCAGTTATTACCGTGCCGGCTTATTTCAACGATGCACAAAGGCAGGCAACCAAGGACGCAGGCAAAATCGCAGGGCTTGAGGTTGACCGAATCATAAATGAGCCGACCGCAGCAGCACTGGCTTATGGGCTTGAGAAGAAAAAGAATGAAAAAGTCGCCATATTCGATTTCGGCGGCGGCACGTTCGATATTTCGATTCTCGATATCGGCGACAATGTATTTGAGGTTCTCAGCACGAACGGCGATACACACTTAGGCGGTGATGACCTCGACGCTATTTTAATCAATTATCTGGCGGACGAGTTCAAACAAAAAGAGGGCATAGATTTGCGGCAGGACCCGATGGCACATCAGCGTCTGAAAGAGGCTGCTGAAAAGGCCAAGTGCGAGCTAAGTACGCAGCTCGAAAGCACCGTCAATCTGCCTTTTATTACGGCTGACGCATCAGGGCCAAAGCATCTGCAAATCACAATATCACGCAGCAAGTTCGAGGCGATGGCTGAGCCGATTTTCGAGAGGCTCAAAGAGCCGTGCCGAAAGGCGATGACCGATGCCAAAACCAGCACTTCCGATATTGCCGAGGTGATGATGGTCGGCGGCTCAACAAGAATTCCGAAGGTTCTGCAGATTGTAAAGGAGCTTTTCAACAAAGAGCCGAACAAGAGCCTTAATCCCGACGAGGTGGTTGCTCTGGGTGCTGCCATTCAGGGTGCGGTGCTGGCGGGCGATGCGGGCGTCAAGGATATTCTGCTTCTGGATGTAACGCCGTTGTCACTTGGTGTCGAGACGCTCGGCGGAGTGATGACAAAGCTCATCGACCGCAATACTACGATTCCCACCAGCAAGAAGGAGATATTCTCAACTGCTTCCGACAGCCAGACCAGCGTTGATATTCACGTTCTGCAGGGCGAGAGGGAGTTTGCCCGTGACAATCGCACGCTGGGCAGATTCCAGCTTACCGATATCCCCCCTGCTCCGCGAGGTATTCCGCAGATTGAGGTGGCTTTTGATATTGACGCCAACGGCATTTTGAACGTCTCTGCAAAGGATATCGGGACAGGCAAACAGCAGTCAATAGAGATTAAGTCCAGTTCAGGCCTCAGTGAGACTGAAATCAAAAAGATGACTCAGGAGGCCGATGCCCACGCCGCCGAGGACAAGAAAAAACGCGAGGTGGTCGATTTGAAAAACCACGCAGACCAGTTGATTTACTCGACCGAAAAAACCCTCAAGGAACACGGCGATAAAGTCCCTGCTGCGACACGCAGCAAGATTGAAAACGCCGTGAACAATCTCAAAGAGGCAATCAAGAGCGAAGATGCCGAGGCAATAAAAAAGGCAATGGAGAATCTCGGTGACGTCGGCCAGGAAATCGGCAAAACTCTCTATGAGGAGGCTGCCAAAAAACAGGCTTCATCAGCCGGCACATCCGGTGCATCGGACAAACAAACAG
>CAZYWY010000341.1:0-2704 GCA_964651605.1 uncultured Pirellulales bacterium
TAAATGCTACAAACAATTTCAGCGAAACACCCCTTCATCTGGCGGCAAAGGAAGGATGTTTGAATGCAGTAAAAATGCTGATTTCACAAGGCGCAGACATAAATGCAAAATCAGGAAAAAATAAGACCCCATTTGATTATGCCGTATTTCCACTTTGGGAGGCAGAAGCTTATCGTCTTGAGCCGGACAGAATAAAACGATGCAAGGAAGTTGCTGTTTTTCTTTTAAAATATAACCCCGCTTTTACTATTTCTGATATAGCATGGATTGGTGACATAGAACATCTTGCTGAAATGATTAAAGACGACCCTGCCTCAGTAAATTTACAGGCTAAAGGTGAATTCCCTCTGTTTGCAGCAATTCGAGGTAACAATCCGGAAGTAGTCGAATATCTTTTGACAAACGGTGCTAAGATTAAAGTTACCGAGCGATTTAAGCAGAGTCCATTGCAACTTGCAGCTTATATGGGTTACACCAATGTTACGAAGGTCCTCCTAAATCACGGTGCCGATGTCGATGAAAAAGGTCCCTGGGGTGAAACTGCTTTACACTGGGCTGCTGTGAAAGGAAACACAGATATCGCTTTACTTTTACTCGAACACGGAGCGAATCCAAATAGCAAAACCTCAGGCTACACAGTGGATCTGGAAATCGGGATTGATAAAGATACAAATCCTATGGACTGTGAATTAAGAAGATTTGATATGGAACAAAAAGTAATAGCTGCAGAAAAAGCACATCGGTCAATTCAGACGGCTCCTCCGCCCAAATTGGCATTTACAAAAAATGACACACCCTTACATTCGGCGTGCTACTGGAATCGTATCGATATAGTAAAACTGCTCATTGAAAAAGGTGCAGACGTGAACGCAGTTAATAATTGGGGTGCAACAGCTCTTCATTATGCTGTAGTATGCAGATATAATGATATCGCCAAATTGCTTCTTGAGAAGGGTGCCGATTCCCAGGTAAGAACTTCTAACGGTATGACGCCTGTTGAAATTGCACGCAGAGTCAAGGATAAAGAACTTATCAAAATGTTAACTGAAAAAAGATAGAAATACCTTTAACTCTATACAACAATTTTTTGATTACGATTGCATTATGGTTGTAAGGCGTCATCGACGCTGCCATCGACAGAAATGATTACTTCCTTGACGCTTGGAAATTGTTTCAGGGTCTCGGTGATTTGTGAGCGAATAGCCCCAACCCTCGCCGAGCCGCCAAGCTGGGATTCGATTTGCCCGTCGAAATCCACTCGGGCGATGCCGTCTTTAATCGAAAGTCTGCTGATTTTAACGCCCTGATTTATACTGGTAAAATAATCATCGGATTTTTCTTTGTCAGACGGTCCTTTTAATAATTCCTCCAGAGCCACCCTTGCGACAGCCTGTGTCTTCGGCAACACTCTTTCTACGGGATAGACCCTGCCGGTTGAAAAATTTTCGTCGAATCTGCTGTTATTAAAAAACACCTTCACCGTCATCGTCTCATTCTGCTGATTCTGTTCACTCTGCTGGCTCTGCTGAATCTGTTCACTCTGCGGCTGCGGCACAGGCTGAAGTGACTCCTGATGGAAAGTTACCGGAATTTTGACGCTGTAATTATATTCCTCAAGGCCGGACGGATTGTCTTTTTGCAGAATCAAAAAGCCAGTCTTATAATTTGCCGAATCGAATTTTAGCTCCGCCCTGAAAGGGACAAAATCCGCTGTCATCCACTCCGACTGAGCAGTTGCGATGTCCTGAGCCAGAAGATTGTCGTTTGCATCGACCAATTTAAGCGGAAAGCCGGCCTCGAAGAACCAGTAGCCCTTCGCCTGGCCTTCAATCGCCAGCGGGCTGGAGATTTCCTCGCCGGCCAGTGGTGAGCTGATGCGAATCGAATCGTTCATATCAGGAGGGACGGGCTTTGTTACCGGTGCAACGACTGGGTTTGCCGGCTGCTGTTGATGCGTTGTGCCGAGCATAAAATAGAAAGCCGTCCCCAAAATTCCTGTTACAACCAGGACGAAGACAACAGGCGCAATGGATTGCTGCTGGTTCATAATTTTACTTTTCAGCTTCGCTTTTTTGTATTTTTGCCCAGGTGTCCTTCAGTCCGACGGTGCGATTAAAGATGAGCTTTTCATCGGTACTGTCTGGGTCAACACAGAAATAGCCCAGCCTCTCGAATTGATAGCGCCCCAATGCGAGGGCGTCTTTCAGCGAAGGCTCAACCATAGCCGAGTTTAATACCTCAAGCGAGTTCGGATTCAGATTGACGGTAAAGTCCTGGCCTTCCGGGGCTTCGTCGGGGTTTTCCTTTGTGAACAAATGGTCGTACAGCCGAACCTCTGCCGGCAGGGCCTGGCCGGCACCGACCCAGTGGAGCGTGGATTTGACCTTTCGCCCGTCGGGTGCATCGCCGCCCCGAGTGGCGGGGTCGTAAGTGCAATGCAGCTCCGTCACTTTGCCCTGGGCATCCTTCACCACGCCGGTGCAGGTAATGAAATACGCATATCGCAGACGCACCTCTCGCCCCGGAGCCAGACGGAAGAATTTCTTCGGCGGCTCTTCCATGAAATCTTCCTGCTCGATGTAAAGCTCGCGTGAGAAGGGGACTTTTCTTGTACCTGCGTTCGGGTCTTCGGGATTATTGACGGCATCGAGCTGCTCAACAAGGTCCTGCGGGTAATTGTCGATGACGACCTTCAAAGGCCGAA
>CAZYWY010000342.1:0-2691 GCA_964651605.1 uncultured Pirellulales bacterium
ATCTGCACGATTTTATTTATTTCGGAGCTGTTGGTTATTGCGTAAAGCCTGTGTCTGACGTCCTGCTCGTCTATGAAATCTACAGTTTTGAGTTTTGACCCTTCGGCTACACTCAGGGCGTGGTTTTGAGTTTTGAGTTTGATTATATTTTCTGCAACCTGTTGTTGGTCGTCATACAGCATAAAAACCAGGCCGGCCTCAGCCTGTGTTGCTTTTTTAAGATTGAGCCTGTCAACAAGCGGTGCAGAGAGCACCTGCTCGTGGGGTTTTACTACCGGGCCAAACTCTTCCAGCTTTGTCAGGGCTATAAAACTCACCCGCTGCAACATTCGTCGCTCGTCGCTCGTCGCTCGTCGCTCGTATCTCGGGTCGGGAAAGTCCTGCACATAAGCATATATAGTCTCAATCTGGTCCTGCTTTACAACCTCTTTTTTGAGCCAGTCGGTCAGGAAATCGGCAGCCCTTGTATATTGATTGTTATGTGCATTATCGTCCGGCGTTGTCTTTCCTTTTGTTATGCGCACAATATTATACTTGCTCTTGTCATATAGCTGCTGACGCTGGGCGTCGTCAATTACATCGTAAGGCGGGGCATAACAAGCCGAATCATCGCCCGCCACAGCCGGGTTAAATCTATATGCCCTGAAGGGCTTTATCTGCATCTTTAATACCCAAATAGAATAACGAATATCGAATGCCGAATATTGAATTCCGAGTTCATTATTCGATATTCAATATTCTGAATTCATTTTTTATTGGTGGGGATAATACAGAACAAATGCACGATTGTCAAATACAAACAACCCTGCACTGAGTGTACAGGCAGAAACGGAGTGAATAATACTATTTATGCGGTTTATTTTAACTTTTTTCGTAAAATTATTGTAACGAAATTGAATCTTTAGCGTCTATTATATTCTGAACTTTCAGGTCCTTTTAGGTTATGCTTTGCGGCATGTCATGTTTCGCGAGGAATACGAAAAAGCTAAGAATGATGGTAAATTATTAGACTTTTTCGCTGCTAAAACCCTCCCAGGAAAACAAAAAGAAGATAAAAGCTGGCTTCTTTACAGGTATCACCCAGAACTTATACAACCACTTGCTCAGATATACAGCGGCAGTAACCTTCCAGCCGGTTATAATAAAGCGGAATTGAAAACGGTTCTCTCAGGGGTTGTACGATACGGTGAGATTTTTAAAGAATATACCCCCTATCTGCCGGATAAAAATAGTCTTAAATGAAACAACGGGTATCGAAATCAGAATTGCTGTACAGGCAGTTGTTTCATTCTGCCGATTAACTCATCTGCTAATGTGGTTTTGTCGGATATGTGCTGTGAAATTTCTTTTACAAAGTTCTGCTGTTCAAAAGTCCCTCTGACTGCATCAAAATCAACTTGCCTGGTTTTTTCATCGCCGTCTATGCCATAACCTGTTTGCGCAAGAACGGTAAATTCCTTAGCAGCATCCTGCTCAAGCTGATGGTCGAGCTCAATGACGGCTTGGAGCCACTTATTTGTCAACTCTATAATGTCGGCGGCAGTTATTTCTTCGATTTTTTTGCCGGTAAGCTCCTGCATAATGGTCGTTGCCCAGTACCATTCATACCTGGGGTAATCTTCGTGAATTGTTCCAAAAGCCTCTGTGACCTGGCTGAGAGTGCTGCTCTTGCCGTTCTCAATATCAAGAAGCAGTCTTTCAACTGCTTCCTGCGGCGCAAACATACCCGCCAGGTCGAGCCATTTGCCGGAGCCGATGGTGGTTTCCGGTTGCAGCAGTTCACGAAGCTGGTCAATGCTGCTGATTTCCTTGTTCTGTAATCTGTGAACCAGACAGTTGCCGATGAATTTGTAAATGCCGGTCTCATAAAGTTTTATGCCTCGCTCAAGTGCCGGCCTGTATATTTTCACGTTGTGATAAGTAAAACATTCGGTTTTTTCGTCGGTGGCTGCTTTGAGATTTTTCAGCAGGTTCAAGCCGTTGAGCATTTTTTGTACTGTGTAAGGGCTTAACATCTGGTAATTTATAAAATCGAGTTTCACGGGGTCTTTCCGGCGGTCGCGGGCAGGCCATTTTTTAGCGTCTCTGACCGTGCCGGTGCTTCGCAGGTTCACGCCGGGGATAAGGACACTCTGGTTTTCCTGCTCGATTAGATAAGAGAAAGGCAAATCCGATGTGTCGCTGTTTCCGTAATGTCTGCCAGTTACGAGCGTAAATGCCCCGACCTTTGCAGGCCAGAGCATATAAGAATCACTTGCGGTTTTTGAGCCTCTTTCGACTATTCCCTGATGTACCGGGCCTGATTTATAGTTGTGGTTGCTCTGGTTGGTTCCGCTGCCGGCATTGGAAAATGAGAACAGCCCTGCAATCAGCAGGGTGGATTTATGATGTGTAATTGTAAATGGCCCTGCAAAGATTGCGCAGGCCTCGCCGCGTTCGCCGCTGCAGTTGGCGAAAAATACTGAATTTTCCGCTGAAAATTGCTTAGCCAGAATCGTACCCTGGCCGACAAAGCATTTGGATATTATTGTGCCATCTTTAATTTGGGCGCCGCTGCAGGCTATAAAATCCTCAGCAATGACATTGTGGCCAATGTATATCGGGTCATACGGGGTGCTGTTAAGCGAACCATTCTGAAGTCTGGCAGCTCCTTCAACCACACAGGCTGGGCCTATTTTAAGGTTTTTCAGG